>NZ_JAOQBX010000100.1:0-262 GCF_044902225.1 Lactobacillus sp. 23-2
ATTTTCTTGTCTTCCACGTCCTGCAGAAGCTTATTCCATTTAGGGCGGCGATAATTGAGGCCACTCCCAATGTCGCTGATTCGCTCATCGAGGATGATGCCTTTGGCATTGCAGTACTGAGTAATAAAATCCATCTGATTTTTCAGATTGTTCTTCTGCCCCTGCGAAGAGACACGTGCATACGCAACGTTCTTCCGTTGCTCTGGCACTCCGAGAAGTCTGTTGAGCTGTTCCTCAGTATAGTAGCGTCTGTTGGCTACGT
>NZ_JAOQBX010000101.1:0-246 GCF_044902225.1 Lactobacillus sp. 23-2
GGATCTTTCCGTACTTCTTGCACTTGTATTCCAGCATGGCACGAAATCTGCCCCAACTTTGGCGCAGAATCGAGCGGGCAAGGTGGTGACTCTTCGTCATGTTCTTGATCTTTAAATCCTCGATGACGATAACATCGTATTCCCTCACCAGTTGATTCGTTACCTTGTGCAGATAGTCATCGCGCTGATTTGTGATGCGGCTCATATAGCGGTTCTTGGCGACATTGGCTTTCTGCCAGTTGCGAT
>NZ_JAOQBX010000102.1:0-244 GCF_044902225.1 Lactobacillus sp. 23-2
GCCAGTCTCCAAGCATCAGTTTCCTTGTCAGAATTAAGCTCATTGCGAACTCTCTGCCAGCTTGGAGAGGGGTTTGCTTTAGCTCCAGGGCTGTTTCTGTCAATCTCGCGAATCACTCTGCGGACTTCATCATGGGTCTTCGCAGCTTCTTTGACTATTTTTACTTTTTCAGTGTAGTCAGCCATCAACCGTCTGACCTCGTACATATCGTTCCAGATATCCAGAGCATGATTCCATGCCCAGC
>NZ_JAOQBX010000103.1:0-233 GCF_044902225.1 Lactobacillus sp. 23-2
TCAGATTCGGATGCTGATTCACTTTCAGATTCTGAAGTTGAGACGCTCTCCGATTCGGACTCTGATTCACTCTCGGAGTCGGAAATTGAGCTGCTTTCGGATTCAGACTCTGACTCGCTTTCAGATTCGGATGCTGATTCACTTTCGGATTCTGAAGCTGATTCGCTTTCTGACTCTGAAGTTGAAATGCTTTCGGACTCGGATGCTGATTCGCTTTCAGACTCTGAAGTTGA
>NZ_JAOQBX010000104.1:0-210 GCF_044902225.1 Lactobacillus sp. 23-2
GGATCTTTCCGTACTTCTTGCACTTGTATTCCAGCATGGCACGAAATCTGCCCCAGCTTTGGCGCAGAATTGAGCGGGCAAGGTGGTGATTCTTCGTCATGTTCTTGATCTTGAGATCTTCAATGACGATGACGTCGTATTCCTTTACCAGCTGGTCCGTGATCTTGTGCAGATAGTCATCGCGCTGATTCGTGATGCGGCTCATATAGC
>NZ_JAOQBX010000105.1:0-204 GCF_044902225.1 Lactobacillus sp. 23-2
CACTTTCGGATTCTGAAGCTGATTCGCTTTCAGACTCGGAAGTTGAGGTGCTCTCAGATTCGGAAGTGGATACGCTCTCCGATTCGGATGCTGACTCACTCTCAGATTCTGAAGTTGACTCACTCTCTGATTCGGAAGTAGATACGCTCTCAGATTCGGATGCTGATTCACTTTCAGATTCTGAAGTTGAGACGCTCTCCGATT
>NZ_JAOQBX010000010.1:0-57905 GCF_044902225.1 Lactobacillus sp. 23-2
TTGTGCTTTTTTGTTGGCTAAACTATTGAATTTTCAAGGTACGAGCCCACTTTTGCAAGTGGGAAGTTTAAGTATATTATTATAAAGGACAAATTTAAGGTAGAAACATATGAACAAAAAGAGAGCAACGATTATTTCTGGCTTAATTGTCGTTCTGCTGCTTGGGACATTGTTGCTGTTAAAGCACGCCGACAACAACGCTAGCGCGATTTTGGAAGCCAAAATAACGGCTGACGATGGCTCTGGAACTAGCTTCGCGACCATCTATGATAACGGGAAGGTCGAAAAAAGCAGGTCCAGCCAAAACAAGCAGTTTGTTAAGCCGATTGAAGTAGATCCACAAGTTTTTGTGGATCATACGGACAAGAAAAACAATATTTACCTAACGGTAAACGAGAAAGCACTGAGGAAAAACAAACAGGTCTCTTCTGACGAAAACTGGGTCAAGCTAACTAAGCTGATCGCCAAGAGAAGCAAGCACGCTATCGCGATGCTGAGCCTGTTTAAGCTTGGCGATGACTACTATGTCTTTCTAAAATACAATGCCGGTCTTTCAGATGATGGTAGCCTTTATCAGTACAAGAGCAGCTTGACCAAAGTGGCAAAGCTTGATTCCGGCAAAATATCGGGCTTAAAGGAAAAATAAGCGAGTAAAAAGCAGTCAGCTTCCAAAAAGTTGACTGCTTTTCATCTGTAAACTATTATTTGCTGTTCTTCGCGAAGTCGCTGATCTTCAAGAACTTCTTCTCTTTGGTCGTCAGGCTGACATAAACGAATTTGCAGTTTTTGTTGTTCCAAGTGTAACTGTATCTTCTGTGCCAAGTGCCATCTGCCCGCTTGTAGTAAACGGCCGGGATGTAGCCATTTGGCGTTGCATCCGAGACGATTCTCCACACGCGTTCGTACTCAACCTTGCTGAGCTTGTTAATGTTAGTGACTGGGGCCTTTTTCCCGTTGAGGTAGGTCTCAGAGTTGGCCAGGAGCCATTTGGCAAAAGTTACCTCACCCTTATTGCCGGAAAGTGCCTTTTGCGCGTTGCTGAGCGCGTAGTCCAGGTAGTCACGGCGGTAGGAAGATGACAGCTTGTAGATCGTCTTCTTCTGGACGGCTTCAGCCTTGGCGATTTCCGTCTTCAAGGCTGCCAGCTGGCTCGCGCTGGCCGGCTGGTCGCTTGTCTTGGCAGCCTTCTTGGAAATGATGGTCGGCAGCTTTGCTTTCTTAAATTCGCTGGCCTTTAAGAAGCCATTGTATTGATCAGTTGCCTTGAATTCTTCGTCGTCTGCTTGAGTTTCATACCAGAAGAACTCGCCGATCAGGTGCTGGTCTTGCAGGTGGTAGAAGAGCTCAATCTTCTTAGTTTTTGGGTTGAGCAGGTAAGCTTGCCCATCCACGTGAACAAATAAGTTTAAAATCTTCTTGCCTTTGATGGCAGTCCCGGTCAGATCGTAAGTCTGCAGCTTCTTAGCTTTTCTGTCTTTGGCTACAGCATATTCAGTCTTGCCTGGCAAAAAGTCGCCAGCATCCATGTGCTGCTTGACTTTCAGCTTGCTGTCATCGAAGAAGGTACTAGCTTCGTATGTTTCATCCCAATAATCCGTACCACCCCAAAAGAGGTATTCGTGAGTCTTGGCAATGCGGTAGTAGAAAAGAATATTATCGCCATTTCCGGCACTGATACACTTATCCAGCTTAACCTTCTGCCCTTTCTTGTAGAGATGGTTGGTCTCATATAAGCGGGAGTCAAAGGAATACATATTCTGTTTAACCGTAGCCGTGATCGGTCCTTTGACGGTCAACTTTTCTCTTCTTATAGAGAAAACGTTAACGGCTTTGATATAGCGGTTTTTCCCAATTTTTAGGTACTTTTTCTTGTAAACTTTAGGGATCGCATACGGCTTCTTTGTATTGCCGCTATAGTAGGACCACTTGTCCTTCTTGCTTTCTTTGCTGCTGTATTTAACTTTTCCAGCATAGATCAGAGGCTGGTAGACTTTGTACATCTTGCCAGTCCTTTTCAGCTTTGAATTGTAGACGTAGCTGTTGCTGTTCAAGGCAATTGCCGGCTTGCCGTCGATCAAAATGGCAGAGTCTGCCGGGACATAGCCGCCATGGCCAATGTTGTAGTAAGCTTTTATGTTGTTGCGGGATGTTTTAACGTAGCGAATGCCGTAGTATTTGACGGTTTTGGCTTTCTCGTCAAAAAACAGGCGCGCGCTCTTTCCGCGGTACTTTTCCAGACCATTGCCCTTCTTATCTGTGATTGAAGTCATGCTGGCAACCTTGATCGTGTTTTTCTTCTTATCCGCGTTTTCCGTTTGCGAGCAGGCAGCCAGGATCAACAGACCTAAGAAGGCAAAAGCGATAATCATACCTTTCTTTTTCATGGCAAAACCTCCGAAATTACACACACTGCATTCTACTGTAAATTATACCGTTTTTAGGAAGCGGTTTCACCGACTCTGGATCTGGAACATATGGATTCCTGTTTTGTTGGCAAATACAAATAAATATGATGCGAAATAAGCCAAATATGACGTTTTTCGTTAGAGAACTCCTCCTAGGTCTACAATGACAGAGTAAGTTGATTAATGCTTTTTAGGAGGGAAACATGAAAAGAAATAAGATTTTAGCTTCAGTTTCAACGGCTGCTTTAGCCTTGGGAATGTTGACAGTCATTGGTGAAAAGCAAGTCAATGCCGCGGACAATGATGATCCCGCTGACATCGTAACGGTTGTGAACTACACTCCGGCTAAATCAGCCGTCACTGCCGTTAAGACCAGCTACAATGCCAAGACCAAGTCATTGACGATCACTGGCAAGGCCAAGGGTGCAAGCAAGGTGGCTGTCAGCTACAATGCCAAGGCACTCAAGCCAGCTAAGGTGACCAAGAAGGGCCAATTCAAGACGACCGTCAAGTTCACCGGCTACAAGGACTTCACTCTTACCGGCTTAAACGCCGAGGGAAAGGCGGTAACCAAGGCTTACGCTTTGACCAAGGACAGCTACGCTGCCGCTAAGCCAACCCTGCTCAAGGCTAACCGGTCCAAGAAGGGGCTGACCTTCACGACCGACGCCAAGAAGAAGACGACCTTGAACTTCTACTACAAGAACAAGCTGGTCAAGAAGACCAAGCTGACTAAGGACAAGCAAAAGGTCTTCTTCTCAGCCAAGTCACTGAAGGGCAAGAAGGGGAACTTCAAGGTCGTTGCCTCAGCTGCTGGCAAGAAGAGCAGCCAAGCTGCCCAATTCAAGATCATCGGCGTTGGCCAGGCAGCCGTAACCAACTACTAAAAACGAATATAACTCTAGAGAGCGAAACTCCATCCGTGAGCTTCGCTCTTTTTCTTTTGCCCTTTATCTGACGAAAATGACGCGAAAAGCGGCAAATTTGACGGATTTCGTTTACGGCCAGCTTCTTAGCCTACAATTGCCTTGCAAGTTCAATAGATGAGGAGTAAAAACGATGTTCAATTTTATTTTGGAAATGGAAAAGATCCTGGAACGCGACGGCAAAAGCGTCAAGCAGAAAAGACACCGCAGAAGACAGCACATGTACAGCTTCATCTGCTTCCACGGCAATGATTAAAGCTGGAAAAATCCGCTTGTTTTCCCTCGACCGCCGGCAAATCCTGGCAGTCTTGCTGAGCTGCCTGGGCACGGTCTTGTCCTTGAAAATCCCTCTCTTGCTAAAGCAAGCGATCGATCAAGGAAAAATGCTTTCCCGGACAAGCAGCCTGGGCCAGATCGGCTTCTGCCTGCTTATTTCCAGCCTCTTGGAAGCCGTTAGCCAGTACCTGCTCAGTCTGGCCGGAGACGAACGGATCAGAGACCTGCGCCTGCTTTTGCAGGAGAAGCTCCTGCGCCTGCCCTGGAACTATTACAAAGAAAACAGCCGCGGCTCCCTGCTCAGCCACGTCCTGAACGACAGCTCAGCGGTCAAGGACTTTACCGTCAGCGTCCTGCCATCCGCTTTGGTCAGCCTCTTGACGGTTGCCGCCAGCCTGGGGATCCTGCTCAGCCTGGACGTCAAAATGACTCTGGTTATCGTTTTGACTTTTGCCTTGATTGCCAGCAGCGCCTTTCCTTTAGGAAAAATCAATGAGCACTTCGCTTACCAAAACCAGGCCAAGCTCAGCCGGGTATCTGCTGATTTGGATGAAAACCTGGTCAATATCAAGCTGATCAAGCTGACCAATGCCCAAGCCGGCGTTTTGCAAAAATTCCGCGGCGACTTGCAGGACTTGTTTGCCCTGTCCCGGAAAACTGACGCGGTTTTCAGTGTGACTGGACCCCTGCAGACGGTCTTGACCCTGGCTGGCTTTCTCTTGATCCTGCTCTACGGCAGCCAGCGCCTGGCTAATGGCAGCCTGTCTTTGGGGATGCTGAGCTCATTTATCATGTACATGTTCGGCATCATTTCCCCAATCAACAATTTGGGCAACTTTTACATGAGCTATGCCGAAGCCCGGGGCTCCCTGAAAGCCATTAGTGAAATCCTGGCCCAGCCGGATGAAGCAGATCCCGGTCAAGCGCTGCCTAAGGAAGCCGCTGACCTCAAGGTCCGCGACTTGACCTTTGCCTATCCAGGCAGCCAGACCCCGGTTTTGCGGGACTTGTCCCTGGACTTTAAAAAGGGAGCTAAGACCGCTTTGGTTGGCCCATCTGGGGCCGGCAAGACGACCTTGATCAACCTTTTAACCCGCTTAGAAGCTGGCTATCAAGGGCAGATCCTGCTGGGCGACCTGGAAGCCAAAAGCTGCCGCTTGCCTGCCTGGCGGGATCTCTTCAGCGTGGTGGCCCAGGACAACAATATTTTTGCCGGTACAGTCGCCGACAATTTGCTGTTTGGCTTGGAAAAATCCGTCAGCCGGTCGGACATGATCCAGGCCCTGCAAGCAGCCAACCTTTGGCCGGAACTGGACTTGGACACCCAAACGGGAGAGGGCGGCTGGAAGCTGTCTCTGGGGCAAAGCCAGCGCCTGCAGCTGGCCCGGGCCTACTTGCGGGATGCCTCTTGCCTGATCCTGGATGAAGCCACGGCCAACCTGGACCCCGAGTCTGAAGCCAAGGTCAGCCAGGCCGTCGACCGGATTGCCCAGGAAAAGATTGTCATCATCATCGCTCACCGCTTGTCGACGATCGCCAATGCCGATAAAATCTACTTCCTGGATCAAGGTCAGGTTCAAGCGGCTGGTCGGCATGAAGAACTGTTCAAGCAGCTGCCGAAGTACCGGGCCTATGTCGAAGACCAGCTGCTTCCGCTGGAAGAAAGCAGGTGAAAGGAAAAATGGACTATCAAGCACAAGATTATCAACCTTATCTGCAGGCAGACAGCGATTATTATGAGCTGGATGCAACTGAAAAGAGTGATCATGAATTTACCTGCAGCCCGCCGGCAGATTGGCAAGATTTTTGCCAAGGAGACTGGCACTGCTGCCTCAGTCCCCAGCCCTTGGCCCAGCAGGGCTGGAAGATTCATCTATCCGTAGCCTTGGGGCAGGAACAGGGGATGCTGGACTTGGTCAGCCGCTATTGCTTTACCCATCAGCTGTCCTTTAAATGGACTAGGTCCAGGCGGGCCTGGCTATTAAAAAATGCTAAGTATGCCGACCGGGCGGCTAGCGGGAAATTCATCACCATTTACCCAGAAGATGGAGAATTCGTCCAGACAGTCTTTGACTTAGCGGCTTTATTAAAGGAGTTTGCTCCTGGTCCCTATATTTTGAGCGATCGCCGCTGGCAAGCCAGTCCGGTTTACTACCGCTACGGCGCCTTCAAGGAAATGATTAAAGAAATTGCCGGGCAAAAGCGCTATTGTCTGCAGGCGCCGGACGGCAGCTGGCTGGAGGACCGGCGCTGTCCATACTATTGCCCGCCGGATTTTGTGCAAGAACCGGCAGAATTGGCGAGAAATAATTTTCAAGTCAAAGGGGCGGACATCAGCCGATTAACTGCTTACCAGATCAAGGAGGCCCTTCACTTCAGCAATGGCGGTGGGGTCTACCTGGCCCGGAAAAATGGCGAAAATTACGTGATCAAGGAAGGCCGGCCTGGCGCGGGTCTGGATGGCCATGGCCAGGACGCCTTCAGCCGGATCCAAAAAGAAGCCGGCTGGCTGAAGAAGTTAGCAAATGTGCCGGAAGTGGTAGATATCAAGGAAGACTTTCAGGCCTGGATTCACGCCTATCTGGTTGAAGAATACCTTCCTGGAGAGACTTTAGACGACTATGTGACGGAAAATTATCCTTTTTATCCAGGCCAGCGGTCCGCTTATGTAGCCAAAAGTCTGCAAATCGCGGAAAAGCTGCGTCAAGCCGTTGCCCATGTACATGCTCAAGGAGTCGCGATCGGCGACCTGCAGGCTGAGAATGTCATGATTACGGAAGATGGCGAGGTCAAGCTGATCGACTTTGAAGTCGCCGCGGAACTGACGGCACCTTATGATCCAGGGATCATGACGGCCGGCTTTAGCGATTTAGCCCTTGAAACTTATGAGCAGGCTGACCTGTATGCTCTTTACCAGACCATCCGCTTTCTCTTTCTGCCAATCAGCAACCGGGCCAGAGCCAGCTGGCCGATGCAGGACTTGAACCTGCGCCGGTATTTTTCAAAAGAAGCAGGGGACTATTTGGAAAACTTGCGGCAGGAGCTCTTGCCCAAGTGTCCCCTGTTAGGGAAAGAAAACGAAGTTGATGACAGACAAGAAGGAATCTGGCCGAGCTTGAAGGAGCTGCGGGGAAATATTTCCCAGGGAATAAAAGCCGACTGGCAGAGTCCAAACTTGATCAAGGGCGACCTGCCCCTTTTAGAAGATCCAGCCCAGCGGCTGACGGTCGACAACGGCGCCTTGGGCTACGGCCTGCTTTTGGCCAGACGGGGGGAGCCGGCAGAGCAGGATAAATTCTTAGCTTGGCTGAAAAAGCAGGGCGTGGATGAAACAATTGCTGCCGGTTTGTTTACCGGAAAGGCCGGCCTTGGCGGAATCATTTATGAATTGGGGGACAAGGCCTGGGGACGCCAGTTGATCTGGTCAGCCCAAGGAACCAGCGCTGATTTGTCTCTAAGGTCTGGCCTCGCGGGAATCGCCCTGGCAAAAATCGCCCTGGCTAAAGAAGCAGGCCTGGCAAAAAACCCGGAGTTGATTAAAATAGGAGAAGAAATCGCGGCCGGCTATGAGAAAATGCCAGCAAATGGCCTAATGACAGGCCGGCTAGGCGCGATTCTTGCCTTATGGAAAATTGGCTGCTTCTTAAAGCGGGAGGACTTTAAAGAAGCAGCCAAAACAGGACTGGATGCCTTGCTGGAAAAAGATTTAGTGCAAGTGGACCAGCATGCGTTTTTGGCAGAGGACGGCCGGCGGATGCCTTACCTGACAAACGGGACGGCTGGTCTGGCCCTGGTCTTGGCGGCAATTGCCAAAGACGAGCCGAAAGAGGATAGATATCAGGAAATTATTAAGCAGGCAGCGGAAACGATGGACAGCTTCTGCAGCTACATGGGCGGCTTATTTACCGGCTATGCCGGTTTAATGCTGCCAGACCTGGCCTTGGGCCGGAAGAAGGCGCTGGGAGAAAAAATCCGCCTGATTAACAATTATTTATTGCCAAGGGAAGAGGGGACTTTAGTGGCAGCTTCTTGCGGCTACCGCTGCTCGATGGACCTGGCCGCGGGAGCAAGCGGAGTTTTGCTGCTGTTGGAGGGAATCGCGCGAAACGATGCCAGCCTCTGGCTGCCCCTCGTCCAGACCAAGAACTGGCAGCTTTTTTAGGAGGATGACATGAACTTTATGAAGAAAAGATCCGCTTTGACCTGGCCAGCCAAAATAATTACCAAGACGCCAAGGCATACCTTTTAAGCCACCCAGTCGATGGCGGCATCTACTTTTTAGACGTGGAACTGGGCCAGGAAGTGGACGCGGACAACGGCTTTGACCTGGCAGAACTGATCAAAAAGCAGGACGGCCGGGCCCAGATCATTTTTCTAACCAGCCATGCCGACCTGTCGATCATCACCTACCGCCGCCGGCTGGGGCCGGTCGACTACATCGTCAAAGGCGCGGATCCCGTGGCCCAGCGCCGGCGGATCGTGGAAACCGTGGAAGTGGCTTTGGATCAGCTGCATAAGGATTCTCTAGCTAAGCAGCTGACTTTTTCTTATCGGGTGGGCCGGCAGATCAAAAACATCAGATTAACCGACCTGGTCTATATCACGACTACCTTGACGCCCCACAAGCTCTTGATCGTCAAGCAGGCCGGTGAAGCCCAGTTCCTTGGCAGCCTCAGTCAGTGCGCCAAGGAAAATCCGCTCTTGGAGAAGATCAGCCAGTCCTGCCTGGTCAACCCGGACAATATTGAAGCCATCGACCTGCGCCGCCACCTGGTCTCTTTCGTGAACGGGGATGTCGAAGAATACGCGGCTGGCCGGCAGAAGCAAATGAAGGCGCTCATGCAGGAGCATGACTACCGGTTAGCCAAGCTTATGAAGCAAAGTTGATTTTACATGTCTGCCTAAAAGGTTTATGCTTTTTCTATATGCAAAAAAGGTGGACAAACATTTTATGGAGAGTAAAGACAGACAAACGCGCAAATCCAACTTGCGCTTATTATTTGAAGCCCTGGTCGTGGGCGTAATGGCCGGCATCGTTGTCGGCAGCTTCCGCTGGCTGATCGGGCAGATCTTGGCCATGTGGCAAAAAGGCTACCAGGCAGCTCATGCCAATCCAGCCCTCCTATGGCTCTTAGCCGCGGGGGGCTTGGCCAGCGTGATCGTGGCCGGCTTCTTAGTCAAGCAGCAGCCCCATGCTGGCGGCTCCGGGATTCCCGAAGTTGAACTGCAGCTGCAAGGCAAGCTGCAGCTGGACTGGTGGCCAATTTTGTGGCGCAAGTTTATTGGGGGCGTCTTGTCGATCGGTTCTGGCCTCTTTCTGGGACGTGAAGGCCCATCAATTCAATTGGGATCAACCTTAGGCCAAGGCATCGCGCGTGGCTTCAAGGCCTCAAAAACCGACTCCCGGGTCCTTTTGGCAACTGGGGCGGCCAGCGGCTTGTCTGCCGCCTTTGGAGCGCCGATTGGCGGGGCCATGTTCATCGTGGAAGAAGTCTTTCACAACTTCTCGCCCCGCGTATGGCTGAATGCTTTAGCTGGGGCGATCATGGCCAACTTTGTAGTATCCAATATTTTTGGTCAAAGGCCAGTCCTGGCAATTTCCTATAACCATACCTTCCCAATCCTGCAATACTGGCACTTGTTGCTGCTGGGGATCTTCTTGGGCGTCATTGGCCGCCTCTACCAATGGGGGCTGCTTAATTTCAGCAAGGTCTACGCCAAGATCGCCATTCTGCCTCGCTGGCTGCATGGGATCATCCCAGCAGCGATCCTGGTGCCGATCATGTACTTCTTCCCGAATTATGTAGGCGGCGGCAACACGTTGATTCTGAGCCTGGACAAGCTGCACGTGACTGGCCTTTTGGCCGCGATCTTCCTCTTGCGGATCACGTTCTCAATCGTGTCCTATGACTCTGGCCTGCCAGGCGGCATCTTCCTGCCAATCCTGACCATGGGGGCACTTCTGGGAGCAGTCTACGGCAACTTCATGGCTGATCTTGGCTGGCTTGACCAAAAATTGGTCGTCAACCTGATCATCTTCTCCATGGCCGGGCTTTTTTCAGCCATCGTCCGCTCGCCTTTTACTGCCATCATGCTGATCGCGGAAATGGTTGGGTCGCTGCTGCACCTCATGCCTTTGGCCGTGGTCTCAGTTGCCGCTTATGTCGTCAACGAACTGTTGGGCGGGGTGCCGATCTATGAAAGCCTGGCTGGCAGAATGAAGACTAAGGAAGACAATGACTACGTTGGTGAAGCTGACCAATTGACCGTCTCCATCTATGAGGGCAGTCAGTTGGCCGACCACCGGGTCAAGGACATCGCCTGGCCCGACCGGACCTTGGTCCGGGTCATCCACCGGGGGCAAAAGGACATTATCCCTGATGGCAATACCAAGCTTTTGGCTGGTGACCTCCTGGTTCTGGAAATTGATGAAAACCAGCGGGGCTTGGTCTATGACAAGATGGCCAGCCTGCAAGAAGCAAAATAAGCAGCTATCGAAAACGCAAAAAAACGTCTCAAGCGCATCATACGCTTGAGACGTTTTTGGCTTATAGGCTAGGCCAGGTTCAAGATCAAGAAGTAGATCACGAAGACTACGGCCAGAACCCACATCATTGGGGTTACTTCCTTGGCCCGCTTGGCTGAAGCCATGGCGATTGGGTAAGTGATCAGGCCCAAAGCCATCCCGTCAGCGATAGAGTAGGTCAAAGGCATGCCAACCATGATCAGGAAGGCAGGAACGGCGATTTCCAGCTTGTTCCAGGAAATCTTGGCCAGGTTGGATGCCATCAGCACGCCAACGATGATCAGGGCTGGAGCAGTTACGGTCGTGGTTACCACGCTCAAAAGCGGGCTAAAGAACATTGAGAGCAGGAAGAAGATCCCAACCCAAACAGCAGTCAAGCCTGACCGGCCGCCGGCAGCGATGCCGGATGAAGATTCAACATAGGCGCCGACTGGTGAAGTACCAAGCACGGAACCAACCATCATGGCCGTTGAGTCAGCAGTCATGGCCTTGCCGATTCTAGGCATCTTGCCGTCCTTGTCAACCAAACCGGCTTGGTGAGCCAGACCAATCAAGGTCCCGGTAGTGTCAAAGAAGGCTACCAGCAGGAAGGTCAAGACAACGGTCCACATCTGAACGGTGTTGATGTCGCCCAAGTGGAACAAGGCTTGGCCGAAAGTTGGCTTCAGGCTTGGAGCCAGAGAAATGATGCCGGATGGCATTTGGCTTTGGCCAATCAAGACGCTGAAGATTGATGAGAGAACGATCCCGATGAAGATTGCCCCTGGAACGTTTCTGATCATCAAGATGACGGTTACGATCAAGCCAAAAATGGTTACCCAGGCAGCTGGGTTCTTGAAGGAACCAATGGTGACCAGAGTTGCGGCGCTGTTAACGACGATCTTGCCGTTTTGCAAGCCCAGGAAGGCGATGAAGAGGCCGATCCCGGCAGAGATGGCGAACTTCAAGTCGTTAGGGATGCTGTCCACGATCATTTCCCGCAGCTTGAAGACGGTGATCAGGATGAAGATGATGGAAGCAACGAAAACGGCTGCCAGGGCAGTTTGCCACTTAACCTTCATGCCCAGGCAGACAGTGTAGGCAAAGAAAGCGTTCAGGCCCAAAGATGGGGCAGTGGCGATTGGGTAGTTGGCGAAAAGGCCCATGATAAAGCAGCCAAGGGCACTGGCCAAAGCAGTCGCGGTGAACAAGGCACCCTTGTCCATGCCGCTGGCGCCCAAGACGCTAGGGTTGACGAACAAGATGTAGCACATCGCGAAGAAAGTAGTCAAGCCGGCAATGAACTCCCGCTTAGGATTGGTGCCGAGCTTTTTCAAATCAAAGTATTTGTTAATAGATTCCATTGAACTCTTTTTTATCCTCCATCCGAATAACGTTCGGAAATTATCTCCTCTTAGGGAATATTTATACCTTAACATAGGGCTGGGAAAATGTAAACACGAATTATAGTCACGCAGACTAAAGAAAAGTTTTCTTGAAAAAGGGAAAAGCGCTTGAACTCGCCAAGCTAAGCGCTTGCAACTTTAAATTGTTTTTTAAGCTGTTTCTTGTTTTTTACAAACTGTTTTTTAAAGATTTAAAAGTCCGTTCAGAAAATCAGAGCAAGAAAAAACCGGCTGCTAGCCGGTTTGACAATCTTTAAAACAGTTTTAAACGTTCAAGACCTTGTCCAAGAAGCTCTTGGTTTCTTCTTTTTGCGGGTGGTCGAAGATTTGCTCTGGAGTCCCGATTTCCTGGATGACGCCACTGTGGAAGAAGGCTACCTTGTCGGCAACCTGCTTGGCGAAGCCCATTTCGTGGGTGACCACGATCATGGTCATCCCTTCCTTGGCCAGGTTCTGCATAACCTTCAAGACGTCCCCAACCATTTCTGGGTCAAGGGCAGAGGTTGGCTCGTCGAACAGCATGACTTCAGGCTTCATGGCCAAGGCCCGGGCAATCGCTACCCGCTGCTGCTGACCACCGGACAGGGTGCTTGGCTTGACGTCAGCCTTGTCGTCCATGTTGACCAGCTTGAGGTACTTGTGGGCTTCAGCGATGGCCGTCTGCTTGTCTTCCTTGCCCAATTGGGTTGGAGCCAGGGTGATGTTCTCCAACACCGTCATGTTTGGGAAAAGGTTGAAGTGCTGGAAGACCATGCCGATCTTTTCCCGCATTTTGTTGATGTCGACCTTTGGGTCAGCCAGGTCAACGCCATCCAAGTAGATGTGGCCGTCTTGGAAGTCTTCCAGCTTGTTGATGCAGCGCAGGAAGGTACTCTTGCCTGAACCAGACGGACCGATGATGCAGACGACTTCGCTTGGCGCGACGTCCAGGCTGGCGCCCTTGATGACTTCATGAACGCCGTCATAGCTCTTGTGCAAGTCCTTGACTTGAACCTTGAATTGTTCTTGCTTTTCTACCATAGTTCAGATAGTTCCCCTTCCTAAATCTTCATCTTCTTGTGGACGTAGTTTGAGATCCAGGTCAAAACGGTGATGATTACCAGGTACATTACGGCGATAATCAGCCACATCTTGAAGCCTTGGAAGTTTTGCGCGATCAAGGTGTTCCCAGTTTGGGTCAGTTCCATGACGCCGATGGCTGAAAGAATTGAGGTATCCTTCAGCGTGATGATGAATTGGTTGACCAGGGAAGGAATCATCAGCTTGAAGCCTTGTGGGGCAACGACCTTCCACAGGGCCTTGTAGTATGGCAGACCCAGTGACCGGGCTGCTTCCCACTGGCCAATATCAACGGATTCAAAGCCCCCGCGGACGATCGCGCCAATGTAGGCCCCTTCGTCCAGCATCAGGGTCAAGACCCCGGCAGTGAAGAGGGGAATCTTGTGGCCGATAACGGTTGGCATGCCGATGTAAATAAAGAAGGCCAAAACCATCATTGGAATCCCACGGAAGATGTAGATGATGACGTTGGCAACGCCGTGCCAGAATTTGTGTTCAGCAATCCCCATGATCCCCAGAACCAGACCGAAGAGCATGGCGAAGATGATCCCGACGATTGACAGCTTGACCGTCATCCAAAGCCCGTCACCCAAAGCACTGGCGTTGGCCTTAAGCAGGCCCATGATTGAAGTGTCAGCTACGACTTGGCTCTTAACGGCCTTCTTGCCAGTGTACTTGTTGACGATCTTTTGCAAGCGGCCAGTCTTCTTCAGCCAGCGCAGGCCGTGGTTGAACATGGCCAAGAGTTCCTTGTTGTGGCCCTTCTTAACGCCGAAGGCCAAAGGAGTGTTGGACATCTGCTTGCCGACGATCTTCAGGCCAGTCCCGTTGGCAATCCCGTAGCGCAGGGCCGGACCGTCATCGATAGCGGCATCGGCGTTGCCGGCCTTTACGTCAGCCCAAGAGGTGTTGGAGCTGCTGTAGTACTTCAGTTTGAAGCCGTACTTCTTGCGGATTGATTCCGCGAACAGGGAGCCGGTGGTCCCGGTCTTGACGTTGACCGTCTTCCCTTTCAGGTCCTTCAGGCCCTTAATCTTGGAGTCCTTGGCAACCGCGAGCACCACGCCATCGTTGTAGTAGGAGTCACTGAAGTCGATCGTCTTCTTTCTTTCTTCAGTAACGGACATCCCGGCGATCATCCCGTCGATTTGGCCAGACTGCAGAGCCTGGACGTCGGCGTTGAAGGACATGATCTTCAGTTCGTACTTGAAGCCCTCGTGCTTGGCGATTTCCCGGAGGATTTCAATGTCAATCCCCGGCTTTTTGCCATTGTAGGTTCCCTTCTTGTCTTGAATTTCAAATGGCTCGAAGGTCTGGTCGGTCCCGATAATGTAGGTCTTCTTGCTGGCGGCTTGCGCTTGGCCAGGCATAGCCAGCGCGACCAGCATCAGAAGTGCTGCAAATGGGATCAGCAGCATTTGCTTAATTTTTGCGAATCTCATAAAATAAATCACCCTTAATCATTTTGATATCTTTTTAAGCCTTTTTAGAATAAGTTAATAACTATTGTAACATGCTTTGGACTATGACTTATCAGCATTGTGAGAAAAAGCTGAGAAAAGACAGCGGATACACTTAAGATAATAAAGCCAAAACAGGCTTTTGCCTTAATTAGTTCATTACAGCGTTGACTTTTCTAAGCAAATAAGGAGAAATACGTTATTTAATTTTTCCGGGCCAAGCAAAAAAGCCATCATTTCCTGGGAAATAATGACTTCTTTTGCTGTTGGCTTATTGGCCGATCTCGATGGCCTTTCTGGCAATTTCACCCGCTTGCCAGTCCTTCGGCAGCTTGCCCATCTGCTTGAGCTTAGCGGTGATTTCGGCCAGGACTTCCTCCCGGTCGCTTTGGCTGGCCATGAAATCGTACTTGTCGCCATCCAAGACCATCTTAGGTGAATAGTCGTAGTCTTCATACCATTGATGGTAGTAGCGCAGCATTCGCTTGTAGTAGTCTTCAAGGCCGGGGTCGAAAGTCAATTGTTCATATGACCGGCCCCGCTTCTGGATGCGGTTGATCATTGTTTCGTATGAAACATGGATGTGCACCAAGAGGTCAGGATGCTTCTTCGGCATCCGGTCTAGTTCCTTCATCATGGAGTCGAGCAGCTCGTCGTAAGTCTGGATTTCCAGCTTGTTGGCACGGCCGATGTCGGCATTCATGTGGAAGAAGAGGGAGTCTTCGTAAATTGACCGGTCCAGGACATTGTTGTCGTCGCTCAGCGCCTTCTTGATGCTGTGGAAGCGGGTGTTCAAGAAGAAGAGCTGCAGCAGGTAGGTGTACTTTTGCGGATCCTTGTAGAACAAGGGCAGGACTGGGTTGTCATCAACGCTCTCATAGAAGGGCTTAGTGCCCAGATATTTTGACAAAATTGAAGTTAAGCTGGATTTGCCGGCTCCAACGGGCCCACTTAATACAATAACGGTCATC
The DNA here is from genome assembly GCF_044902225.1 of Lactobacillus sp. 23-2. Classification (NCBI taxonomy): domain Bacteria; kingdom Bacillati; phylum Bacillota; class Bacilli; order Lactobacillales; family Lactobacillaceae; genus Lactobacillus; species Lactobacillus sp. 23-2. The sequence continues at coordinate 15,009 of NZ_JAOQBX010000010.1, forward strand.
ACGTTCCTTCTATCAATTACAAATTGCCGATTTCGCGCAGCTTGCTGTCGATCATGTCCAAAACGAAGTCCTGATCGTCTTGGTTGTCGACAAAGTCGAACTTGTCGCCATCGATTGCAATCTTTGGCGATACGTCGTATTGTTCATACCATGGCTCATAGTAGCGCAGGAGGTTCTGGTAGTACTCCTTCAGGCCTGGATCAGAGTCAAGCTGCTCGTATGAGCGGCCCCGCTTGTTGATTCGCCTGAGCATGGTATCAAGGGAGACATGGATGTAGATCAGGAGGTCCGGCTTCTTGCGCGGATTGCCTGGCACGTCTTCCATCATGTTGTCCATCAGGTCGTGGTAGATCTGATATTCAGTTGGGTCAGCAACCCCGTTGTCGACGTTCATGTTAAAGAAGAGCAAGTCTTCGTAGATTGAGCGATCGAGCACGTCATTGCGGCTGCCTGCCGCCGCGTTGATTTCTTCCAGCCGCTTATTAAGGAAATAAGTGTTGAGCAGGAAGGTGTAGCGCTTCATGTCCTTGTAGTACAGGGGCAGGACAGGGTTATCATTGACCTCTTCGTAGTATGCATGTGTGCCAAGATGCTTGGCTAAGATTTTGGTTAAACTGGATTTGCCGGCTCCAATTGGGCCACTCAAGACAATAACGGTGATCACGCTCTTTCTTTTGGCTAAAAATGATACTAGATATAAGTTGCCATACTAGTTTATTGCAAGATCTAGTGGGTTGGCAAGATTTTTATCCAAAAAGATTTTTTATGATGTAGGAATAATATGCCTGGAGGAGGGAAAAAGAGTAAAATGGCGACTTTGTATTTCTACATGGGTGAAAAATACGTGGACCAGTGGCAGGATTATTTGTCTGACCAGATGACCTGCACTGTCCATTTGAACAGCCTTCCAGCTGTGCAAACGAGAGCTATAAGAGCTTGCCGCTTAAACCAGTGACGATTCTGACGGCTTCGCCCAGCTACCTGCGGCATATTTCCTTTAAAGTCAGTCAAGCTGCCTTAAAAGCCGCCAAAGCCGGGTCTATTTTATATCGCAAAGCATGACCAGCCGCGAGCGCCGGGCTCTTGAGACTTTCCTCAAAGAGGACGCGCAGACTGGGGTCAGCAGCGGTGACCTGCAGATGGCTTTTGTCAAAAAGCGAAAGTTCTTTTTTGTGACCTACCAGGAGCAGGGGGAGGTTTCACGTGGAACAATAATGTGAAAGAACCTTACCAGAGCCGGAATCCCGTCGTCTATCTGGCAGTTCCAGAAAACATGACATATGTTGAGATCGGGGGGCTTTTTGCCAGCGGGATGAATGGCTATTTAAAGTTTGCTGACCAAAAGACGCGGGAGAGATACACGAGCCTGGCCCTGTTGACCCGTTTCAATCTCAGTGATAACAAGCCCAGTTTTGTCAGTGTTTCTTATAGACGGGCTGCAGAAGAGCCTGTGGCAGACGGTTGTCATGTTTGGCGCGGCTTTGGCAATTCTGCTGATCCTTTTGCTTCTGCTCTTGTTGATCCTGGTTATGATTTATAAGCAGCTCAACCGGGAGGAAATAGCCGTGAAGAAGTTTCTCGGCTTCAGCCCGCGCCAGCTGTATGCTTTGCCACTTGGAGTGATCTTGCTGACAGGAGCTGGGCAAATTTTTGCCGCGGGAGTATTGAGAAGCAAGGTTGGCCTGTTTCTTCTTCCGCTGATCTGCCTGCTGCAGTTGAGCCTTTTCTATCTGTATGTGATCAAGGATTCTTTCAATGACGTCGTTGAATTGTTTAAGGGGGAGTAGTATGACAAAAGTTATTGAGGTCAGTCATTTAGGCAAAAAGTACGGGCAGTGGACGATTTTTAAGGATGTCAGTTTCGCGGTTGAACGTGGCGAATTCATAGCGATCGTGGGCCCGTCAGGTTCAGGCAAGTCGACCCTGCTCAACATGCTGGGCTTGCTTGAAGCAGTTGACCAGGGGGAGATCAAGCTTTTGGGCAAGCCGGTGCCTAAGATCAACAGCCGGCAGGCAACCAAATTGCGGCGTCAGCAACTGAACTATCTTTTTCAATCTTTTGCTTTGATTCAAACCAAGACAGTAGAGGAAAACTTGCTCTTGGCCATGGCTTTTGTCAAGAAAAGCGAGAGGGAAAAGCAGAAAGAGATTGACCAGGTCCTGGCAAGCCTGGATTTAAGCAAGGTCAAGCAGAGCAAGGTGCAGACCTTGTCAGGTGGTGAGCAGCAGCGCTGCGCTTTGGCCCGGGCAATTTTGAAGCCTGGGGAGATCGTTCTGGCGGATGAACCGATGGGAGCGCTGGACGCCAAGCGGGCTCAGGCCGCTTTTAAGCAATTGCTGGATTTGAGAAGCCAGCAGGGCAAGACAGTCGTGCTGGTTACCCACAATCTCGCGGAAGCTGCTCAAGCTGACCGGGTGATTGATCTGGAAAAGTTTGTCTGATGGACTACAATTGCATAAACTAAAAGGATCTGCCTTCTGTTGAGGCAGATCCTTTCGTATATGCTTAGAACAATTTCTTTTATCTTACTAAAGGGAATATTTTGACAGTTAGAATATGTTCGAGCAAAAAGAGGTGCCATTTTTTGCATATACGCAAAAATGAGAAAAAACTAAAAGGAAAGATGGTAAAATCATGCGTAACTACTCGAAAAAATGTTAATTAGAAAAGAGGACAGAAAATGGGTGGAATTAATTGTAGACCTGGCAAGATGGCTTGCCGTGTGAGTGAGGATGACCAAGAAGAATATCGTTTAGAATATGCACACGTTGTAAAAAACGTCTTTAGATACATTGAGATGTTCTCACATGCTAATGCTCTTGTTGAAGAGCTGATGTTCTTAGAGCAAAAAGATACAGAAAGATCGAGTGCACTGATCAGCAAAGCCACTTGCTAGACTTAGAAAAATTATCGTATGAGTACAGTGATAATAAGGTAATTGAACATTTAAAAGATGGTGAGCTCCATACGTATATTAGATATAACGAAATTACGTAGCTTACACAACGGTTAGCAGAAGGGATATCAGAGACCTTGCTATTATTAAAAAAGTACAGCGAAGTTACTTTGAAAATGGAGCAAGTGGAAGAAAAATCTCTGAAGAGAATTTAGTGAAATAATAATGTTACCCTTGCGAGTTCCAAAATTCGGCATAGATTATAGTGAAACCTATACAATGGATCAGACTTTAAGCTTTCGTCCAGCAGCAACTGATATTGACTCAACACGTGCAAAAAAATCAGTAAGAAATGAATTTTGGGAAGAAAGTGGAATGCTTAATCCAATGATTAAGCGTAACAAATTAGTTCAGACACAAGAGCATAGATTGTTAGCCGTTGGTGAGAATGTTACAGATACATTGTGGTATGAAAGACAAGCATTTACTGGCTTTACCATGATGCATCCAGTTAAAAACTATTTAGGCTTTTTTTCAAAAGACGTCAACGTACAAGTTCCAGCGGATTTAGTGTATTTCAAGAATTTGGTAAATACCAAAAATATTGAAGAAATTCATTGGTCTAATTCTAATGGCTATGCTTATGATACAGACATTTTTAAAGCTGTCGCTAAAGGAATATCTGAAGTATATGAGAACGACCAAAAAATGAAATGGTGGTTTGGAAACAAGAGTATTATTCGGATATTAGATGTTCAGCTTCATCGAGATATTATGTTGTCCCCCACAGTTGAAGGTGTCGATTCGTTCTTAATAAATGATCCAAAAAAAGATGGCTCATATGTCTGTATGACGATTATAAGAACGAAAAGATTCCCTAAGGTTTCAGTCGGCTTTGCTGCTAATTACATATTGAGAAGAGCGTTAGACCACTCGGTGCTTGAAGCAATACAGTATCATCGGGGAACTAATTGGTATGTGCTGCAGGGGATAAATGAAGATCGATATTTAAAAAAGAACGGTGACATACTCCGCAAAATAGCAAATAGCTGTATTGGGGGGAAAAGGATGACAGAGTTTAGTCCAGAAGCAGATACGACTCTGTTGCCAAGCAGGTATGAATTTTTTACAATAATAAGAAAAATAGGCAATGGCACGGTAGTAAAAGTTGTTTGTCTCGAGCTTCAGCCATTGGTATCTAACGTGTACGTTCCGTTTATATCTAGTGATTTTGCTACTGCGGAGAATATAGATCTCCGCAATAGGTATCAAGGAACGCCATTTGAGTAGCAGGAGGTGTTCAGGTGAGCAAGGAAAAGATTGGATTAAAATGGCTGTGGGAAACCATTCCTGCAAGAACAAAAATAGGTTTGTTCCTGTCAGGATTGCTGGCATCTTTTGAAGGCGTGATTAACGGGCTTGTTTTCGGATATTTAGTGAAGGTTGACTATCATGATTTAACCGCAATTTTAAAGTTTGTCGGTTCATCTTTGATGGCTTTTGTTGTAGTGTACTTTTCAAGCTATTGCTATTTAGTTTTACAGCAACATGCAGTAAAACTAATGAACATTAAGTTGAAACGGACTTTTTTTGAAACGGATTTGAACAAAGCACTGGCCGATGAAAATAGCTCTAGTTCAGAAGCAGTCAATAAAGTAGCATCATTATCTAAGCAAATAGAGCAGCAATACTTCGTACCCATCTTCTATATGATACAAGCAATACTTCTTGGGATTACTTCAACTTTTTTAGTCCTTAAGACGAACTTTGTTTTGGGCACGATATATCTCATACTGTCTTTTATCTCTTTTTTGCCGAGTTATTTTGGCAAGAAGGCCTTATCACAGAAAACAGAAGATTGGTCTCAAAAAAACACAACTTTACTGGCTTCTGTGACAGACATTTTTAGAGGCCGATTTGACATATATTATTATGGTGCAAAGAAAAGATTTCTGAAGAAGTTTAGTAATGATTTAGCAAACGAAGAGAGAGCGTATTTTAAACTAAATCAATTGCAATTTCTAATTCAGACACTTGCTGGTTTAGTTGCAGTTGTTACCCTGTTGTTGCCGATTTTGATCGGGCTGGTATTTGTAAATAAAGGGTTGTTTGGAATTACCATCAGCACCATCGTTACCCTGTCATTAACGGCTGACCGAGTAGTAGGCAGTGTCAGAGAAGTTGCATACGACCATGCTGAAATTTCTGGGACAGAATCAATCAGATCGATTGAAAAGACATCAAATTCTATGAAAGATTCAGTATCTGCAGATAATAGGAGTGGTGATTTGAAATTGATCGATATTTCGGTGAAAAGAAAAGGAGAAGAAATCTTTAGTCATATCAATTTAAGCGTTTCTAGGGGCGATAAAATTGTTCTGGCAGGTCCGTCTGGGATCGGCAAATCAACCTTATTACAGGCCATGATTGGACAACTCCCTTTATCTGAAGGGCAGGTACTTTTCGCTGGCGAACGGCTAAAGCCAGGTGATTTTGCTTATATTTCGCAAAAGGTATGGACTTTTCAAGGAAGTATACGGGAAAATTTGTCTTTAGGGCAGAAATACGAAGATAACGAAATGCTGGAAGTTTTGGATAAGGTGGGCTTGAAAAAGGAACTTGGTCAAAACATTTTGGACGTATCAGTTGCAGAAGATGGAGCAAACTTGTCAGGCGGACAAGCGCAACGGTTGGCGATGGCCCGCGGATTATTGCGCCATAAACAGTTATTTTTGTTTGATGAAGCAACATCTAGTCTGGATCAGGAAAATGCTGATTTGATTCATGAGCTGATATATCAATTGCCGGCTACAGTTGTCGAAGTGGCGCACTATTACTCAGCCAGTCTAATTAGAAAATACGATGTAACGGTTTACGAATTGACTAAAGAGGGCTTGCGGCTTAAATGAGAAAATAGTTTTTTTAGATGAGGGTGTCGTCTATCAAAGCCCATTCAGACAATAGATCATCTTTAAGATCTGCCATGCCAATTAACTCCAATGCATCCAGAAAAGACTGGAGTGCATGAGAATCATGATTGACTTTATACTCGATGAGTAATTCTAGGAAGCTGATTCTGATCTTGATTGATGATAAAAGCGGTGGGAGAGCTATTTTTTTAATGTTTTTAAATAATTTTTGGGCTAGGCCAAAATTTTTGATTATTAGGATAAGGTCACTGTTTATAATAGTGACCCAAGCATCAAGATAAAGCTCGAAGTTTAGATTATGAAGATAGTTTAAGTCATTGAGCAATTTGTTGCTTAAATCAAATACTAGCTCTACCGGCAAAATAAAAACAGAATTGCCTAGCGCACGAATAGTCTGCAAGTTCCAATGCTCACTAGAAGTTAAAGCACTGACTAAGGCAGCTTTGTCTTTAGCCGAGAAACAGTTTTTCTTAGTTAAGTCGTAGAAAATATTTGCTGTGGCGGCAGCTTGAAAGAGATGATCAACATTATTATTTCGATGATAGCTTGCAATGTTTTCTAAAAAAAGTTGATAGACTTTATCACTTTGCTTTTGACGATACAGGATAGCCAATTGATTAAAAAAACTGTTGTTCCTGCCATCCTCAATAGCTGTCATTGAGAGAAATTCTCGTGGGGAGACATTAATTCTAGCAAGCAAAGCTAAGAAGATGTTAAGAGGAATATCTACCGTACCGTTTTCCCAGCGAGACAGTTGTGAAATTGAAATAATGTCATGGGCAACCGCCGAAAGGGTAAGATGTTTACTTTTACGAAGTTGTTTAAAGATTTGACCTATCATTAATAGTATGGAGAAATAGAGATGTGTAAGAAGTTAATTATTAAAGTGTTGTTAGGCACGCCGATTATCGTTGTTGGTTCTGAAGTATTGGCAACTATCACCAATTATTTGTTTAAATAGTATAAACGATATCGTGTATAAGTCAATACGGGGATCATTTGATAAACATAAACTAAAAGGATCTGCCTTCTGTTGAGGCAGATCCTTTTGCGTATGCTGTTTAGCGGCCTTTTTTAGAGTAGTTGATCAGATACTTGGCCAAAGCAATTAGGCCGAAGACTGCTAAAACGACTACGATGACCGTCATGATTGTAAACCAAGGCATTTTCATCACTTCCAATGTTATGTAAGTCAGCGGTATTTTTTATATGTTATACCATCATTGTTCTTAATCTACAATCTTTAAACCGGGTCAATCAATAATAGCCAGGCTGTTTCTTTCCAGAACTGTTGCAATTTTCTTCATTTCGTCTTCAGTATCGTCTGACAATGTTATTTGTAAGATCAGAGCTTCAGCTTCATCTGTAGTTAATCTTAATTGGTAGCCATTTCTGTGGAGAAATAAGAGCGTACTAATGTACGCCGTGCGTTTATTTCCATCCTCAAAAATATATTTCTTGGTTATTTTTTGCATGATGTAGGCAGCTTTCAGCCAAATAGTCGGGTAAAGTTCTGTGCCAAAAACAACCATCTGAGGTTGCTCAACTACGACAGACAAACCTTGAGGGTATTGCAAGCCTGTTGCTTTTTGCCCCAGTCTTTCTAGAACTCGTTTATTAACCGCTACTATCTCTTCAGCGCTTAAGTATTTCATTCGTCTTTCAGCCGCTCCATCAATTCGCGATTTTCGTCAAACAGTTTATCAATTAAAGCAAGTGTTTCAGGACTAACCTTTTTCCTCTTTTTAAAAGTAATTGTTTGACCATCGGGAGATATTTCTTTATCAAAAACGTCTCCAGCGTTGGCAGACAATAATTCCTTATCATGCTTTGTCACTCTAAAACCATACGAATTTCCGGATTTAAACAGTTTAGACGTCCCAATTGAATGTTGCATTGCCATCACCTCGTAATTACATTTTAGTATTTTGTAATTACGAAGTAAATTAACTAGCCTCTTGTTTTACTTCTTATTTAAGCAAGCTCGCTGCTGCCTGGTCGGCAATCACCGTAACGTTCGGGTGCTTTTGCAGGACGCTGGCTGGGACATCCGTGGTCACTGCCCCTTCAACCATGGCCTTAATAGCTTTAGCCTTGCTTTCCCCCTTGGCCAAAAGGATGATCTCCTTAGCCGCCATGATATTGGCAATCCCCATGCAGATGGCGCTCTTTGGCACCTCATCAATGCTGTCGAAGAAGCGGGCGTTGGCCTTGATCGTGCTTTCCGTCAAAACAACTTCATGAGTCACGCTGTCAAACGGCGTCCCCGGTTCGTTGAAGGCGATGTGCCCGTTCTGCCCGATCCCTAAGACCTGCAAGTCGACCGGGTTGTCTGCCAAAATCTGGTTGTAGCGGCCGCACTCTGCCTGGATGTCTTTTGCCTGGCCGTCTGGCAGGTAGGAGCACTTGAATGGCTTGTACTGGAAGAGATGCTGGTTCATGAAGTAGTGGTAGCTCTGCGGGTTTTCCGGGCTGAGACCAACGTATTCATCCAAGTTGACGCTGGTCATTTGACTGAAGTCGAGCTGGCTGGCCACCATCTCCTGGTAGAGCTCAACCGGTGAAGACCCGGTTGCCAAGCCCAAGGTCTTAGCCCCTTCGTCAACCGCCTTTGCCAAAAGGTCAAAGGCCTGCTTGCCTAATTCACTGGCGTTTTTCACAACGATAACTTTCATCTTGATCACGACTCCTTGATTTTTTTGCTTACTCATATTGGTATAGTCCATTTTAGGACCGCGGAGATTTTTTGTCAAGGTATAGACCAATAAATCTTGATAAATTCTGAGTGTCTTTTTTCAAAAAGTTGCCTTCCTTGTACTATGCTTAGAAGGAAGAAAAAAGGGAGGGAATCTCATGAAATACATGACCGTCAAAGGGGAAAAATTGAGCCAGCTGGGCCTGGGCACCTGGAATATGGGGGAAAAAGCCGAAAAGCGGGATGCAGAAATCGAGGCTATAAGATGCGGCTTGGCATCCGGCGTCAACGTAATCGATACCGCTGAAATGTATGGGGAAGGGCGGGCTGAAAGCCTGGTTGGCGAAGCCATCAAGGACCTGGACCGGAGCCAGCTCTTCCTTATTTCCAAGTTCTACCCCTGGCATGCCAGTCCTGATGACCAGAAAAAAAGCCTGGCCGCCAGCTTAAAGCGGCTAGGGACAGACTATCTGGACTTGTATCTTTTGCACTGGAAGAGCGACTATCCTTTAGCAGAAACCGTCAAGGGCCTGCAGGATTTGCAAGCTGCCGGCCTGATCCGTCACTGGGGCGTCTCCAACTTTGACACGGCTGATATGCAGGAGCTGGTAGATATCGCCGGGGAAGGGGCCGTTTTTGCCAATGAAGACCTCTACAATCTCGACAAGCGGGGCGTTGAATATGACCTCCTGCCTTGGCAAAAGCAGCACGGCATTGCTTTTATTGGCTATTCGCCCTTTAACTCAGGCAACGGGCAATCTATCCCCGTTAAAGCCAGCTTAAAGCGGATCGCTGACGAGCGGGGCGTGTCCGTCCACCAAGTCATGCTGGCCTGGACCATGCGGACCGGGCAGGTATTGACCATTCCCAAAGCCAGTTCAGTTGCCCACATGCGGGCCAACCTGGCAGCTGCTGACCTGGCCTTGACCGCCGGTGAACTGGCCGCCTTGGACCGGGATTACCTGCCACCGAAGAGCAAGCAGCCTTTGGAGAGTATTTAATTTTTGTGCATACAGCCAGCAAAAATTTAGTTAAAATTGCTAAATATCCGGATAAAAGCTGACAGCGGCTTAATAGCACACTATAATGCAGGTTGTAAGAAGCTTATTGGAAAAGAGTGCAAGCTGCATGAAAAAGAGAAAGATAGTGTATGTTATTTATGCTGCTTTGACGGCGGCAATTTTGCTTTTGGCCAGAAAGCATTTCTTTGAATTAAAGGGGAGTGCCCTGGATTTGGTGAATACGGGATTTTGTACTTATTCCGTCCGAGACCAGGTCCTGACGTGGAACCTGCTCTTCTTTGACTGGGTCAGCGTCATGCTGCCGCGTTTGGACTTGGCAGGGATTGAGCCCTTCCTGCTCACCCGGCATCCAAGCCGGAAGCAGTGTGCCCTGTTGCGGTTGAAACGGTCCTGGCCCTACCTGGCTATCCTGCTCGTGATCCACTTGATCTACTGGCCCGGCAGCTGGCTGGCGGCTGGGTCCCTTGTTCTGCTCTTTGCGGCAGCTGTTTGGATGACCCTTTACCAGCGCCGCTACTTAGACGGGATCAAAGAAAGCGTCTGGGTCTTCGCGGCCTTTGTGCTTTTGCGCCTGCTGATTACTTTATTGTTTAAGATCTGAAAAAAGCCTTGCTCCGTGTGAAGTAAGGCTTTTCGTTTGCTTTAGTTTTTGACCTTTCGAACGGCTTTGTAGACTTGCAAGAAATTTTTGGCCTGCATTGTCAGTCCCATATCGAGCAGAAAATCGATGATTTTTAAAATGTTTTGTTCGTTTTGCGGCTCTTGCCAGTCTATCAAACTATTTAAAAATTTCCGGCCAATGACCAACATTGTTTCGCGCTGAGGAAAATCAAAGTGGTTCAACTGCCTTAAGATGTTCGCGGCATAGGTAGAATTGTCACTGATAAGCAAGGCGATGACGGCTTCAAATAAAGTGGTCGTGGCAAAGTAAAAAGTATCCGACCCTGCTTGCTTAGTAAAATCCAAATTTTCAATTAATTGGGCAGAAATTTGAAATATCATTTTGGGACTGAGCACTTGAATGGTGTTAAAGAACAGGGAAATATTTTCTTGTCCCCAGACCGTAATCTCAGATAGCTCTTTATTAAGCGCGTTTTGTTCATCAATCTCCAGTAAATTGACTTTTGTTAAACGATGATAAAGGCCGCAAGCAATTGATCCGTAGTTTAAGGCTAAGTTATCTGAAGTCAGATGGAATTCCTGCAAGCTATTCCGGGCGATTCTTTTAATTAGAGTATGATCCTTTTGCTCCCATACCTTCTGCAATTCAGCTGATAGTTGATCAGTATCGTCTAAGTTGGCCAGGTGAACGTATTCTGAACTAGTGATGCTCACCCTTTCAAGCAATTTGAGCGTCTTTTCAAAGTCCATATTGCCAGTACCGTTTTCCCACCGGGACAGCATCTGAATAGAGCAGATGCCGCTTGCTGCTTCTTTCAAAGTCAGTCCCTGCATCTGTCTAATTTGCTTGAAGTTTATTGCTGTCATCTTTCCTCCAAAATAAAATTAGGGCTTTTTTCTCACATATGAGAAGGCCAAAAAAGCAAGTCTGCTATCCATGCTTTAATTTATTTAGCTTTAATTTTAAAGCAAAATCTAGGATTTACGATAGGTGAAATATGCAAAAATCAAAAAAGCAATTAATTCTGGCAATCAGCAGCCTGGGAATCGGTAATTTAACGAGCGCGACTTTTTCCTTTTGCCTGGGCGTGTATGTTTTGCAAAAGACATCTTCTAGCATGCTATTTTCCATGTTGCTTTTGATTCGGCCTTTGAGCAACCTGCTTTTGAGTTCTTTAATCGGCTTCTGCGTTGATAAGTATGATCATAAAAAGATTTGCATGATCGCCCAGGCAACAAGCGTTGTAGCGGTAATACTGTTTATAGCGCTATTTAGAGAGCAGCTTTCATTATCTGAACGGCTGCTGATTATTGTTGCCAGCAGTATTGTGCTGACAGTTTGTGATACCTTTCAATCGACCAGCTATAAGGCTTCAACGAATTCAATGGTAGCTGCAGAACACCGGCAAAAATTAGTTGCCTATGAACAACTGACAGACGCGGGTGCTGTTATTTTGGCACCGATATTGGGCGGTTTGTTGGCTGGGGCAGTCGCCATCTCCAATATTGCTTTGCTTGAATTAGCTGGTGAAAGCGTGGTTTTGCTGGCAATTGCTTTATTGGATTTCCGCTTGATTTCTGTTGAAGTGGAAGCGATCAGTGATTCATGGCTCTTATCCATCAAAAATGGCTTAGAGTACTTCAAAAATGACCGCTATTTAATGGAATTACTGCTTTTTGCCGTGATTGCCAATTTTGCCTTAAGCGGCCTGGAGGTCAGCCTGCCAATCGCTATGATGGAGGAACTGGGAATCCCTGCAAATTTATATGGATTGGCGGACAGCTTTTGCGCAGGAGGGATGCTTCTGGTCAGTCTATTGTTAGCTTCTTTCAAAATGCCCAAGAATTATTTGCTGACGACCGGCAGAATTGGAATCGTTTTAGCGGGTGACTTTATCATACTAGCTTTAGCATGTTTGTGTCCGAATAAGTTGCTTGCTACTGGTATTTTTAGCATTTGCATGCTGCTGGTAGGCGCCTGTTTGGCCGCGGTAAACTTGCCATATGCCATGTATGTCAGAACTAAGGTGCCGGTTAATCTTCAAGGGAGAGTTGGAGCGACTACCAGTTCAGTAGTAGCCGTGCTTTCACCTTTGGGATATGCTTTGTTCGGGCTTGTTTTGGGCCAGATTAAACCGGTCTGGTGCTTAATGATGTGCGCGATAATTATTTTTGCAGACGGATTGCATTTATTGCTTTCTACTAGCAGAGTAAATAGTTCAATCTGAAGAAAAAAGAGTCTGGGAAAAAAGACTCTAACGAATAAAAAAGGCTTCTAGAAGTGAAAAACTTCTGGAAGCCTTTTTGCTATGCATCTCAAATCACTCATGTTACTAAATACTGGAGCATAGAGCTGCTAAAGCTATCTTTTTGTCATGTATTGAGAATCTTCCAGCCAATCAAAAAAGATGAAGCTCGAAATATTACATCGAGTTTCACCTTTTTTAATTATCTAAAGTCCAGTTTTTTCCCAGACTCTTTTCGTTTGCTTTAGTTTTTGATCAGGCCTTGCTTGTCGCGCTTGATCAAGCGCAAGACGCAGGCAAAAATCAAGAGGGTGAAGACAAACATGACGATGAAGGCGGCTTGTGATCCCATGACCACCTGCTTGCTCTGCCCTTGGTAAGGGCTGCCGGCGATGGCAATAATTACGGACATGGCCGCGGTCCCAATCGAGCCGGAGTACTGCTGCAGCATGTTGAAGAGGGCATTGCCGTCGGCGATGTGCATGACTTCCAGCTGCTGCAGGCCGATCGTCATGGAGTTGTTGTACATCATGCTGAAGCCGGTCATGAACATGACGTGGAAGATCACGATCAAGGCAATGGAGAGCTTTTGGGCAAAAATAATGTAGAGCAGGATGCCGGCCATGGCCAGACAGCTGCCGGTCAAGAAGAGCATCTTAAAGCCCTGGCTGTCCAAAAGCCGCCCCATCACCGGCCCGAAGAAGGCTGACAGAAGGCTGCCCAGGAGCAGCAGCATCCCGCTGGTCAAGGCGCTGGTCTTCAGACCCAGCTGGGCCAGGTTAGGGATGACGAAAGTCAGGCTGATCTGAATGAACTGCAGGAAAGTGTAGATCAGCAGGCCCAGGTTGAAGCTGGTATTTTTCAAAACGGCAATATTGATGATGTGGGCCTTGCCTTCCTGCTTGGCCAATTTGAAGAAGATGACAAAGGAAATAACCGCAACCAAAAGCCCACCCCAAACCAGTGGGTTAGCCAAGCCGGAGCTCAGATTGTTGACGGCCAGGGTCAGGGCGATCAAGGCCAGGACGATCAAGAGGTACTCGCTGAAATTAAAGTGGTCCCGGTGAGCCTCATTGTCGCTCATGAAGCAGGCCGCGATGATGCAGAAGATAATGGTGATTGGCAGGGTAAAAATAAAGTTGAAGCGCCAGTTGAGGGCGGACAGGCAGATCCCCCCGTAGGTTGGCCCGAGTGACGGCGCCAAGGCGATGATCATCCCTGCGATCCCGACAAAAGAGCCCTGCTTGGCCCGCGGAACCTCCAGCATGATGATTGAGAAGAGCAGGGGCATGGCAATCCCCGTCCCGATCCCTTGAATGATCCGCCCAAGCAGCATGACCGGCAAGGAGTTGGTCAGCATGCAGATTGCTCCGCCGATGACCGAGGCCGTGCCTGCCGCGATGATCAGGCTCTTGAACTTGAAGCTGCGCTGCAGGTAGGCCGCCAGGACGATCGTCAGGGTCACGGCCAGCAGGTAGGCCGTGGTGATCCACTGCACATTGTTCAAGGACTGGTTAAAGACCTTCATCAGGGTCGGGAAGGTCACGTTCATTGACGTTTCCACCAAGACCCCGCTGCAGGCCACGCCGGCAGTGCCGACGATCGACCAGATCACGGAAGGGGCGACTTTTTCATGAGCATCCATTAAAATTAAAACCTCCGATAAAAAAACTCCAATTCAGCGAATCCGGACCCGGAAAGGGTCTTTGGATTCACCGAATTGGAGTCAAACGCAAATATTCTAGTGAATCAAGCTCCACAAAGCTTGCTTTAAAAACTTGTCATTAATCTACTTTAGCATTTTTTGTCAAAAAATGTCAGTAAAAAACAGGGCGCGTGCCCTGTTTTCTTTATTTGGACTTGATGTAGTTCTGCCCGTCAGCTGCAGGCCCGACCGTCTTGCCGAAGAAGATGACCAGGACCACGATGGTGATCACGTAAGGCGCGATCTGCAGGTAGACTGATGGCAGGCTGGAGATGCCAGGGATTTGGTCGCCGATGATGCTCAAGCTTTGGGCAAAGCCAAAGAACAATGAGGAAAGCATGGCCCCAACTGGGTTGTAGCGACCGAAAATCATGGCTGCCAAGGCCATGAAGCCTTGACCGGCAATCGTGGAAACTGAGAAGTTGCCGGAAATTGCTTCAGCGAAGACTGCCCCGCCGATCCCGCCAAGGAAGCCGGAGATCAGGACGCCGGCGTAGCGCATCTTGTAGACGTTGATCCCCAAGGTATCGGCAGCTTGCGGATTTTCACCGCTGGACCGCAGGCGCAGGCCAAATCTGGTCTTGTACAGGACCCAGTAGAGGAAGATGGACAAGACGATGGCTACCCAGGCTGGAGCTGAGGTGTTCTTGAAGAAGATTGGCCCCAGAACCGGAATCTTGGCCAGACCTGGGAAGGAGAAGTAGCCGAAGTTTTGGGTGATGTTTTCGGTCTGCCCCTTGTTGTAGATGGCCTTAACCAGGAAGACGGCCAGTGGCGGCGCCATCAGGTTCAAGACCGTCCCGGAAATAACGTGGTCAGCCCGCCAGTTGATGGTGGCTACGGCGTGGAGCAGGGAGAAGATGATCCCGACGATCCCGCCGAGCAGCGCCCCGATCCAAGGGGTTGCCGTGCCAAAAGTGCTGGCGCAGCTCAGGTTGAAGACGACGGAGGTGAAGGCCCCCATGGTCATGATCCCTTCCAGGCCGACGTTGACGATCCCGGAGTTTTCACTGAAGGCCCCGCCCAGTGAAGTGAAAATCAGGGGAGCCGAATAGACTAAAGTTGATGAAACGATTAAGGCTAATACAGTCACGAAGTTCATTATGCTTCCCCTCCTTCATTCTGCTTGGCTTTGGCCCGGTTGGCCGTTTCCGTGGTCGCGATGTAGGTCGCGGTCTTGTCAGACTTCTTTTCCTTGAAAAGCAGGCCGACTGCCCAGCTGATGGCGACGAAGAAGATGATGGCCGCGATGACGATGGAGACGATTTCGAATGGAATCCCGGCAACCGTCTGCATCCCCAGACCACCGATCTTCAAAATGGAGAAGAGCAGGGAGGCCAGCAGGATGCCGATGGCGCTCATGCCGCCCAGCAGGGCAACGGACATCCCGTCCCAGCCAATGTCCAGGGTAGTCGTCTGCGTGAAGTAGTTTTGGTAGGTCCCCAGACCTTGTACGACCCCGCCCAGGCCACAGAAGGCCCCGGACAAAAGCATGGAAACGACGATGTTCTTCTTGTCGCTCATGCCGGCGTAGCGGCTGGCGAATGGGTTCAAGCCGACGGCCTTGATTTCAAAGCCGACCGTGGTCTTCTTCATCAAGAACCAGAAGATGACCAGGGCGATCAGGGCCAGGAAGACCCCGCCGCTGATTCTGGACCCGCCGAACATGTCGCTCAGCCAAGGAATCCGCATGCTGCCGTTGGCGCCAACAGCCTTAGTGGTGTCAGTGTCGATCCGCAGGTTCTTGGACATGACGTCTTGGTGCAGGTATTGGCACAGGTACAAGACGATGTAGTTGAGCATGATGGTGGAGATAACTTCGTTGGTCCCGAAGTAGGCCCGCAGCCAGCCGGCGATCCCGGCAACCAGGGCGCCAGCCACGATGCCGGCGATGACTTCAAATGGCAGCAGGATGTAGCCTGGCAGATTCTTGAAGGCCAAGCCGATCCAGATGGCGGTCAGCCAGCCGGCTTGCGCCTGGCCTGGCAGACCGATGTTGAAGAAGCCGGCGGCTGAGGAAATCTGGAAGCCGATCGCGATGAAGATCAAAGGCGTCGCGTTGCGGATGGTTTCCCCAATCCCGTTCATTGAGCCCAGGGCACTGTCAAACATTGACCCATAGGCTTCAAAAGGATTGTAGCTCCAAGCCAGCATGATGATGGCACCGACCAAAAAGCCGGCGATAACGGATACGATTGGCACTAACAGCCGCTTAGTTTTTGGGCTGACCTTAATCATTAGCGGTGGCCTCCTTGTCTAAATGCTTGCCAGTCATCAGCAAACCTAATTCGGTTTCGCTGGTCTGGTCTGGGTCAACTTCACCGGATTCAGTCCCGTCGTGCAGGACGACGATCCGGTCTGACAATTGCAGGATTTCATCCAGTTCGTAGGACACGAGCAGGATGGCCTTGCCGGCGTTGCGTTGGGCAAGCAGCTGGGAGTGGATGTACTCAATCGCCCCAACGTCCAGACCACGCGTTGGCTGGAAGGCAATGATCAAGTCAGCGTCGCGGTCCAGTTCCCGGGCGATAATGGCCTTTTGCTGGTTACCACCGGACAGGTCGCTGGCTGGCAATTGTTCACTGGTCGTGCGGACGTCGAACTTCTTGATCAGTTCCCGGGCATGTTCCCGGATGGCCTTTTCGTTCATGATGCCATGCTTGGAGTAAGGCTGCTTGTAGTAAGTCTGCAGAGCCATGTTTTCTGACAGCGGCAGGCTTAAGATCAAGCCGTACTTTTGCCGGTCGGCTGGGATGTGGGCCACGCCGCTTTCAGTGATTTCGCGGACTGGCTTGTTGGTCAGGTCCTGGCCATTGATCATGACTGACCCGCTTTCTACATGGCGCAGGCCAGTAATGGCTTCGACCAGTTCGTCCTGGCCGTTGCCGTCGATCCCGGCCAGACCGAGCACTTCCCCGCCGTGGATGGTGAAGGAGAGACCCTTGACGGCTTCAGTTCCCCGGTCTTCCTTGACGTGGAGGTCCTTGACCTGCAGCACTTCCTTGCCCAGGTCAATGTCCGGCTTGTCCAGCTTGAAGTTGACGTGGTGGCCAACCATCATTTCAGCCAGCTGTTCGTCATCAGCGTCAGCGACGTCAACGGTCTGGATGCTCTTCCCAGCCCGGATGACCGTGACTCTGTCGGCACTTTCCTTGATTTCCTTCAGCTTGTGGGTGATCAAGATGATGGACTTGCCTTCCTTGGCCAGGTTCTTCATGATCTTGATGAATTCCACGATTTCTTGCGGCGTCAGGACCGCGGTAGGTTCGTCGAAGATCAAGATGTCAGCCCCGCGGTAGAGGACCTTCATGATTTCGACTCTTTGCTGCTGGGCCACGGTAATGTCGGAAATCTTAGCGTCAGGATCAATGTCCAGGCCGTATTGCTTGGACAGGTTGACGATCTGCTCGCGGGCCTTCTTGAAGTCCAGGGATGGACCCTTGGTTGGCTCGTGGCCTAAAATGATGTTTTCCAAAACGGTGAAGGCTTGGGCCAGCATAAAGTGCTGGTGCACCATCCCGATCCCCAGGCTGGTGGCGGCGTTAGGGCCAGAAATGTTGACTTTCTTGCCGCGCACGTAGATCTCGCCAGAGGTTGGCTCAAGCAGCCCGGACAGAATGCTCATCAGCGTTGACTTGCCGGCACCGTTTTCGCCAAGAAGCGCCAGGATTTCGCCCTTGCGGAGCGTGAGGTTGATATCGTTGTTGGCTTTAAAACCGTTAAAGTCTTTCACGATATGGCGCATCTCAATGATGTTGTTGGTCTCTTTTTCCATATGATAAAAGCTTTCCTTTTACAAAAAACACTCCGTAAATATGCGGAGTGTTTCAAATTGACTACTATATATTGTGCTACTTACTTGGAGTAGTTGCAACTTTAATTTTGCCAGCCAAGATTTGCTTGCGGGCAGCTTGAACTGCCTTCCAGGTCTTGGCGTCAAGGTTGCCCTTAGTGACGGAAACGCCATCGTGAGCCAAGCCGTAGGAAATTACCTTACCGCCAGGGAATTTGCCGTCGTAGGCCTTGTCAGCGATGTCCTTGCATGCGAAGCGCAGCCCCTTTAATACAGAGGTCAGCGTGAAGTTGGCCTTCTTGCCGTCTTTAGAAGTGTAGTTACCCAAGTTTGCTTGGTCAACGTCAACGCCGATAACCCAAACCTTCTTAGCGGCAGTAGTGGCCTTGTTGCGGGTCTTGGCTTCGGTGAAGACACCGTTGCCGGCGTTGCCGGCAGCTTGGTAGATGATGTCGGCGCCGTCAGTGTACATTGATTGGGCGATTGACTTGGCCTTGTCAGTTGAGGTGAAGTTGCCGATGTATTGGTCGTAAACGGTAATCTTCTTGCCTAAAGCCTTGGCACCGTCCTTAACGCCTTGCTTGAAGCCGGCTTCGAACAGGTCAAGAACGCTGGACTTAGCCCCGCCGATGAAGCCGACCTTGTTGGTCTTGGTAGTGTAGGCAGCAGCCAGACCGCCAAGGTATGAAGCTTCGTTGCTCTTGAAAGTAACGGAAGCAACGTTCTTGCGGCCAGTGATGACTGAGTCGATCAAGACAAAGTTCTTCTTAGGGTTCTTCTTTGATGCAGCTTTAACTGAGTCAGTCAGCATGTAGCCAACGCCGTAGATGGTTTGGTAGCCGGCTTGAGCAGCTTGCGTCAAGTTAGGGGTAAAGTCAGCAGCAGATGAAGATTCAAAGTACTGGTAACCGCCCTTGCCTTGCTTCAAGCCGTGTTCCTTGCCGTAGTCCTTAAAGCCAGACCAAGCGGCTTGGTTGAAGGAGTGGTCGTCGACACCGTTGCCGTCAGTGATCAAAGCGATCCCGTGCTTGGTATCCTTGTTGACTGTGGTGTTTGACTTCTTGCCGGAGCAGGCAGTCAAAACAGCGGCAACTGACAGAGTGGCTGCTCCTGCGGCAACCAATTTCTTGTAATTAAAGCGCATAGCAAAATGACTTCTTTCTTTTTTATTTTTGTGATATACGAACATTTATGTATTAAAGATAGCATTTGGTTTGGGAAAAAGCAAGAGGTTAAATAGGCGAATATTCGCTTTTTTTAAGAATTTAAAAGCAAAAAAGAAATCCAAGCTAAGAAAACGGTTAAATTGCGAACGATACGGTTGCTTTGTCTAGACCAGTCTTCGGGTTAGGCGGATTTTGAGTTGGTTGAGGTGCTTTTTCGGGAAGAGCTTCCGAAAATCCAACTGGGTCTTGAAGCAATGCCAAGGCAAAGCAAAAAGGCGCCCATCGCTTGATGAGTGCCTTTAAAAATCAGTTGTTTGAGATTACTTCAAGTCGCTTACGCTTTCAGCAACCTTGACCTTGCCGTCCAAGATTTGCTTGCGGGCTGCTTGAACCTTGCTCCAAGTCTTGGAGTCGATGTTGCCCTTGGTTACGGAAACGCCGTTGCCTTCAAGAGTGTAGACAAAGTGCTTGCCGCCTGGGAACTTGCCTTGGTATGCCTTTTCAGCGATCCGTTCAACAGCAACGTCCAGACCCTTCAGGACTGAAGTCAGCACGAAGTTTTCCTTCTTGCCGTCCTTTGAAGTGTAGTTGCCCAAGTTTGATTGGTCAACGTCAACACCGATGACCCAAACCTTCTTGGAAGCCTTGCGGTTCTTGTTGATGTCCTTGGCTTCAGTGAAGACCCCGTTACCAGCGTTGCCGGCTGCGTGGTAGATGATGTCCGCGCCGCTGGCGTACATTGATTGGGCGATTGACTTAGCCTTGTCGGTTGAAGTGAAGTTGCCGATGTATTGGTCGTCAATCTTGATCTTCTTGCCTAAAGCCTTGGCACCTGCTTCAACACCTTGCTTGAAGCCGGCTTCGAACAGTTCCAGAGTAGCTGACTTAGCCCCGCCAATGTAGCCAACGTGGTTAGTCTTGGTCGTGTAAGCGGCAGCGATACCAGCCAGGTAGGATGCTTGGTTGCTTTCGAAGGTAACGGAAGCAGCGTTCTTTTGGCCAGTGATGACGTCGTCGATGATTACGAAGTTCTTCTTAGGGTTCTTCTTGGCCGCGGCCTTGATGGCGCTAGTCAATTGGTAGCCAACGCCGAAGATGGTTTCAAAGCCTGAGTTGGCTGCTTCGTTGGCGTTTGGCGTAAAGTCGGCTGCTGATGATGATTCAAAGTATTGGTAGCCGCCCTTGCCTTGCTTAAGACCATGCTTCTTGCCAAAAGCCTTGAAGCCAGTCCAGGCTGCTTGGTTGAATGAGTGGTCGTCAATGGCGTTGTTGTCAGTGATCAGGGCAATGCTGTGCTTAGTCGTCTTAGTGCCAGTTGAAGATGCTGACTTCTTGCCTTGGCAGGCAGTCAGCAGAACTGAAACTGAGACAGCGGCAGCAGCGATGGTCGCTAACTTTTTAAATTTAGAAACAGACACGTAATTTCCTCCGTTACAACACGAATGTTTACACAACGATCGTGCAAGATGTTTATTTTTGCTCTAGCTTATTATAATTAAAAAATATAAAAAAGCAACATTTTAAGTTAGTTTCCGAACTGCTTTTTAACAGCGGTTAACGAAAAAAGCAAAGCCTGGCTCTCGCAGGCTTTGCTTTCGCGGTTTATTTGAGCTTGAATTTAACCGTATTGTCGTTCCAAATTGAGGTTTTGTATTGCAGCTGCAGCTTTTTGGCAGAAGTCTTTGCTTCGCCAACCAAATTTCCTGAAACTGAAGCGCCCTTGTCCAAGGTGCCGGCGTCCAGAGTGTTGTCAACATCCGTGTCAATTGCGTCGAGGTCGGTGTTGTTGCCGTCCGCGTTCAGCTTGAAGTCAAACGGATTATAGTCCTGGCTTTCATCGGTGTGGTTGGTAATCGTAATATTGATGATCACGAACTGCTTTCCGCTGTCAGGCTGGTTATATTCGCTGCCTTGACTGAACTTGACGCTGTTGACTTTGATTTCATATCCCTTGTAAGATGCCTTTTGGCCGACTGAGTAAACCTTGTTCAAAGGGTTAGCTTCAGCTTTTTTCTTAGAGCTGGTCTGGGACTTGGCGGCTGAGTCAGAGCTGCTGTCGCTGTCGCTTGATCCGCCAAAGGCCCCGCGTCCGAGGAAAACGACAACCAGCGCGACTAACAGCCAGAACCACCAGCGCTTATAGAACTTCTTCTTTTGTACGTACACATTTCCATTCTCATCTTTGATTTGCTTTGCCATGATTCCTATTCCTTCAATTTTTTAACTCTCACATAAACCAGCGACAGTTTAAGTGTAGACTTTTAAAGAGAAGGATTGGTGGGCAGGCAGCCCACTAATGGCCAAAAGATGAAATCGCTACCGATAAAGCGGCTAAAGCCGTGGTCAAAACCGTGGCCACGAGCAGGTAGCTGATGGTGATCCCGCAGGCCCGGGTAAATTTGGACTTGGATGAATGGAAAAGGCACATGCTCTTGATATTGCGGTAGTTGCAGGCAAACAGGACGATCAAGAAAAGAACCATGAAAAAAGACAGGCGGAGCAGGAAACTGTCAGCCGCTGAGTCGCTCTTGGCGTCCATACTAAAGGAACTAAACAGCATCAATAAGTAGCCGCAAGCGGCTGTAAGCATGCGGGCGGGCTGGTGGCTGCGGAAGCCTGGCAAAAGCCAGCTGGACCGGCCTAAGCCAGTAATCGCATCCTTGAATTCCTGGGCACTTTGGTAGCGTTTCTGGCTGTTGATATGGGTAGCTTTTTCAATGATTTCCCGTTCTGGTCCTTTATAAAGGCGGACGCTGGGCAGGCAGCCGGTATAAAGGACGTTCATCAGCACCCCGACTGCATAGAAGTCACTGGCTGGCCCGCTCTGGCTGAAGCCGAACTGCTCCGGGGCCGCGTAGCCCACTGACCCCAGGACGCGGGTGTCGCGGTCAGCGTCTTCCTGCATGTTCCGGGCAATGTCAAAATCAGCCAGGATCAGCTTTTTGCCATCATAAAAAATATTTTCTGGCTTGATGTCCCGGTGGATGATGGGGGGCGTCTGCTGCTGCAGGACATCCAGCACGTCCAGCAGCTGGCAGATCAAGTCATGGATCTGGTCAGAGTTGAGTTTGTGGGTCTTTAGATACTGGTCGAGGCGGGGAGAGTCAATGTATTCTTCAACGACGGTCAGGCGGTCGCTTTTTTCCAGACAGACGATCTTGGGAATCGCAATCTCCAGCTGGGCCAGCTGTTCATATAACGGGGCGTATTCTAAAGGAAGTACGCGCTCGATATAGGGCGTTGGAACCAGTTTTTCAACTTTGAAAATTGCCTTGTCATCCGTTATCTTAAGGGGTACTGGATTGATGTAGTCGCTTATTTTTCCTTGATTCATTGCTGCCGCTTCCTGTCAATTCTGTTATCAATGGGGGTAAAAATGGAAACCGATAAATTACTCGATGCTTTGAAAGAAGAACATATTTCTAATGTACTCGATCAGGTGGCTGATTACAATTTTGCCGGCTGCTTGAACAAGCTGATCGCGGATAAAGGGGTCAAAAAGAGCGACCTGTTCAATGAGGCCATGATTGAGCGCAGCTATGGCTACCAGATTTTGAAAGGACGGCGCTTGCCGTCAAGAAACAAGGTTTTGGCCTTGGCGCTCAGCCTTAAGCTGTCTTTGGCTGACACCAATCGCTTGCTGTCCTTGAGCGACAATGGCGCCCTATATGCCAACGTGAAGCGGGATGCCATCTTGATCTATTGCTTGGTCCGGCATATGTCGGTGATCGATACCGACCAGCAGCTGGCAAATTACGGCTATCAGAGCTTGAACGAAGAAAACTAAGGGGCTAAGATGTGAGAATAAGTTTTTTTAGGGAGGAAGTTGCAATGAAACGTTTATTTTTTACAAGCTGGCGGAAATTGGCAGTGATTTTTCTGACCAGCGGGGGCCTGCTCCTGGTTGAAGGGATGCTAGCCAGGGAAGAGTTTGAAACGGCGCTGGTGCTTTTGGTGATCGCGGCTCTCTATCTGCTGCTGGGGATGGCCGGCTTGGTCATGATGTTTGTCAAAAAGGACCGGCAAGCTTTCACCAGTGAAGACTGGCGCGACTTCGCGGCTGTCTTGATCATCAGTGCCTTGCTGGCCTTCTACTTCTTGCGGGATGCTGCTTTTGACTTATCCAGCATGCTGCTGCCGGAAGCGATGTTTCTCGCTGGCTTGCTCCTGGTCACTTGGTCTGTTAAAGCCGGGAAAAATTAATACGCAAAAAATTTCTAGGAAAAACTCAATGTCATTAAATTAAAACATTGACTTTGGGCAAGGCCTTAGGACGCTCATCTGATTTAGATGAGCGTTTTTTGGTATTTGGGCAATCGAATGTGAGAAAACCGCGGCAGTTGGGTACTTTTCGGGAATCAGCAGCTCTCTGCTGTGATTTGAGATACATAAAAAGGCCCCCAGAAGTTTTTCACTTCTAGAAGCCTTTTTTATTCGTTAGAGCTTTGTTTGCTTACTTGCTTGGACTTTCTGGCACAGTGATCTTGCCGGCCAAAATCTGGTCGCGGGCATTTTGTGCCTGCTTCCAGGCCGCGTTTGACACGTAGCCCCGGGTCAGGTAGACCCCGTTGTGCTTCAGGCCGTAGACCAGCTGCTTGCCGCCTGGGAACTTGCCCTTGGCTGCCTTTTCAGAGATATCCTTAACAGCAACATTGACCCCGGTCATGACGCTGGTCAGGCAGGCGTTGCTTTGCTTGCCGTCCTTGGCCTTGTACTTGCCCAGGTTTGACTGGTCAGAGTCAACGCCGATAGCCCAAACCTTCTTGCTGGAGTTGGCTGGCAGCTGCTCATCGATGGCCTTGGCTTCACTGAACAGCCCTTGGCCGGCTGAACCTGAAGCGTGGAAGATTACGTCTGCCTTCTTGGCGAACATGGCCTTGGCAATTGACTTTTCCTTGTCAGCAGCCGTGAAGGAGCCCACGTACTGGTTCAGGATGGTAATCTTCTTGCCTTCCTTCTTGGCTTCGTCCTGGACGCCCTTAGTGAAGCCAGCGTCAAAAAGACCCACGATATGGCCGCTGACCCCGCCAATGAAGCCAACGACGTTGGTCTTGGTAGTCTTGGCCGCGATGACCCCGGCCATGTAGGACGCGTCTTGAGACTTGAAGTTGGCGGAGGCTACGTTCTTTTGCCCCTTGATCACGTCATCGATAATCACGAAGTTCTTGTCAGTATGCTTCTTAGCTGCTGAAGCAATTGCCCCCTTAAGTGAGTAGCCGACCCCAAAAATGGTCTTATAGCCGGCTGAAACCGCCTGGTTGATGTTCGGCGTAAAGTCGGAAGCCGAACCGGATTCAAAGTACTGGTAGCCGTTGGTCCCACGCTTGAGCCCCATTTCCTTGCCGTAGGCGACCATGCCCTTCCAGCCGGACTCGTTGAATGAGTGATCGTCAACCCCGGCGATGTCGGTGATCAAGGCCACGCTGGCGGAACTCTTCTTATTGGAGCTGCCCCCGTTTTGCTTGGCCCCGGAGCAGGCCGTCAAAGCCAGGCCGGCCACGATAATGCTGCTGCTTGCTAAAAGTTGCTTGAATTTATTGCTCAAAATAGAATCCCCCTTAAATTTGTCACGTACAAGATCGTATCAATATTTAGTGGCTCTGTCAAAATGTTCCACAAGATCAAGTGGCTGTCAGATCAAGCTCGCGGGCTTATTGCTAAAAAACTATAGCAAGGACCAACTCATGGGGGAGTAAGCCGGAGGTCAGGCCAGGCAAAATTTTTGAATTTTTTTGCCAAAGAAAAAAGTTACACAAGATATAGTAGTCTTGCATAACTTTTTACAGGATATCTAGTCAAGCCCGCGGGGGCGATCAGATCACGCCCACGGCGCTGCAGATGGCCAGGACGATGTAGACCGCGATGATCAAGGCCATCACCGTGAAGTGCCGGGTCCGGTATTTGACGAAGATGCCCGCGAATTCGCGCAGGATGGCGTTGGGCAGGTAGTAGGGGCGGGTGTAGGAGCCGACCCCATTGGCCTCCAAGCCGGCCTCCTTGGCATAGATGGCGGCCCGGAAGAGGTGGTAGTTGCTGGTGAAAAAGGTGGCGTTGAAGCCATCGCTGCCAAAGTCCTCAATCGCGATCAGGCGGGAGAACTCCATGTTCTGCTCCGTGTTTCTAGACTGGTCTTCCAGCAGGATCAGGCTGGGGTCGAGACCTCTTTTTTCAGCGTACTTGGCCATCGCGGCCGCTTCAGAGGTCGTTTCATTGGGGCCTTGGCCGCCGGACATGATGATCTTGGGCATCTTGCGTCCTTTTTCTACTTGGTGGACGGCAAACTGGATAGCCCGGTTGATTCTGGCCGCCAGGAGGTTGGAGACCTTGTCCCCGTTGATCAGCCCAGCCCCCAGCACGATCAGGTAGTCGGCCTTATAATGGCGCGGCACGATCTGGTAGAGCAGGAGGTTGATCAAGAAGTTGTACATGATGGCCGCCAGGTAGATTGCCAGGCTGGGCACGATGTCCAGCAGCAGCTGCACCCAAGCCGGGGTGGACCGGTTGATGTGGGTGAGGAAGATGAAAATCCAGACGGCCAGCATGCCAATGGCCAGGATCAGGGTCAAAAGGTTGGGCAGGGTGTGGCTTTCGTGCTTCAAGACCACGTAGGAGTTCCATAGGAGGAGAACCCAGGAGAAGAAGACGATGGCCGCCACCGCCCCGACCAGGGCGGCGCCCACGGCCAGGTAGGCCTTGCGGAAGCTGGGCAGGTTGGTCGCGTAGACCAGAAAGGTGAACCAGGCTGCCAAGGCCGCGATGAAGAAGGTGAAAAAGACCCCGTTGATCAGCTTGCGCGGCTCAGTGAGCCAGGAAAAGAGAAAAGTGATCAAAGCCAGGGCCACCAGGACGGTAAAGTAGCTGAAAGTGCGGTTTTGACTGAAGAAAAACAGCAAATTATTTAAGGTTGCAGGCATGATTGTTCATCCTTTATTCATAGTAAATCGGCTAAACTTTATTATAATGGAAGAAAGTTAATTTTTGACATGAAGGTGACAATTGTGAAAAAAATCGGCCACTATTTGTTCTATATAATTGAACTGGCAGTCGTGATCGAGCTTTACAGCACGCTGCAGAATTTCTATTTTTATCCTAGCGTCTTCAACTTTGGCCACGCGGAGGCCTTCGTCCTGGCTTTCTTTACCGTCCTGGTCTTCTGGTTCGCGTCCTTTCTTTACAAGAGCCAGCTGGCGGATAAGAACGAGTGGGGCTTTAACCAGCCGCCATATTTCAGCTGGTGGAAATTAGGGGTCAGCGCCCTGGGCTTCTTGATCATGATGGCCCTGTACACGCTGATCATGTCCGTGATCGGCGGCGGGACCTCGGCCAACCAGCAGGACCTGGACACGCTCCAGCAGGCGGCGGGGCCGACTTACAACGTGATGGTGGTCTTCGTGGGACCAGTCTGCGAGGAACTGATCTTCCGCGGCTTTGCCATCAACATTTTCTTCAACAACAAGTCCCGCTGGGTCAAGTGGATCGCGATCGTCGCTTCCGGCTTCGCCTTTGGCTACGTTCATGACCCGACTTTCTCGCCCTTCCTGGTCGTCTACTGGATGATGGGCTGCGTCTTGGGCTGGGTCTACATGACCACCCGCGACCTCCGCTACTCCATGCTGACGCACATTATGTGGAACGCATTGAGCGTTATTTAAAAAGAGCCTGGGAAAAAACGCGGCAGTGCTTAACTTAATGACATTGGAAAATGAGATACATAAAAAGGCTTCCAGAAGTTTTTTCACTTCTAGAAGCCTTTTTTATTCGTTAGAGTTTTTTCCTTAAGCGGCTTGGCTCTTTATTGATGAAGTGGTTCAGCATGATCGGGGAGATCACCGTGGTCAGGATGATGACCAAAATCAGGCTGGAATAGATGTCCTTCGGGAAGAGCTGGTGGGCAATCCCGATCTGGGCGACGATCAAGGCCACTTCACCCCGGGAAACCATCCCAGCGCCGACGATGTTCCCGTCCATCCGGGACAGGCCGAAGACTTCAGAGGAGTACTTGCCGGCCCAGAACTTGGACAAAACGCCCAGGACCGTCATTACGACGATGAAAACGAAGTCCTTGCCGATGCTGGCAAAAGTCATGGACAGACCAATGTTGACAAAGAAGGCCGGAATGAAGACTGAATAGCCGATGGCGGAAACGGAGGAGTTGACCTCTTTTTCCTGCTTGGTCTGCCGGATGGCCAGCCCGCCGAAGAAGGCGCCCACCACGGCGCTCAGGCCGACGAATTCCGCGATGTAGGCCAGGCCCAGGGCCAGAACCAGGGAGGCAATCACGACTGAGTAGTTGACGTTGATTTTTTCCGCCAGCTTCATGAAGGTTGGGGCAATGTACTTGTAGACGACCCAGACAAAGACGAAGAAGAGGGCTTCAAAGAGCAGGTTCAAGTAGAAGTTGCTGGTCAAGCCGGACTTGCCGCCCTCGTGGCTGAAGGTCGTGAATAGGCTCAGGGTGATCACGGCCAGGATGTCGTCAACCACGGCGGCCCCCAGAATGGTCGTGCCGGCCTTGGTCTGCAGCTGGTTGGTGTCGCGGAGGACCTCAACGGAGATCGACACGCTGGTAGCCGCGAAGACGATCCCGATGAACAGGGCTTCCAGGAACTTCATCTTGAAGACCAGGCAGGCCCCGCCGATGAAGATGATTGGGAGGATGACCCCAACGGCCGCGACCGTGAAGCTGATCTTAAAGTACTTTTTGAGCAGGTCCAAGTCGCTTTCCATCCCCGCCAGGAACATCAGCAGGATGACCCCGATGTCGGAAAAAAGCGTCATGGTCTCGTTGACGTGAATCCAGCCCAGCACGGCTGGGCCCAGGACGATCCCGGACAAGAGCTGGCCGATGACCGGCGGCCAGTTGAAGCGGGCAAAGACCTGCCCCAGCAGAGTCGTCATCAGCAAGACAAGAATAAGTTGGCCAATAAATTCCATAATTCCCTCCATTTCGTTTGCGGGTTGGAAGTTCTTTCATTAAGTTTCAGTGCTAATTTCATTGTAGAAAAGGCCAGCGGAAAATTAAAGGCAAAATAAAAAACTTCCAAGAAGGCTTCTTGACCCAAAGAAGCAGATTCTTGAAAGTTTTCGTAAACTCCAACCACTGATAAAAGTATTGATAATTTTGGTAATAAATACTTTATCAAGAAAGAGAATTTTTTGCAAATCAGCTGACTTGGCTAAGCGGCAAGTCCCGTTTGCTTAGGGTTCTTAGGCTCAGTCTTGGCCAAAAGGGCCAGGCAGATCGTCACCATGTCGACGGCTTCCTGCAAGACGGCGCCCCAGAAGGCTGGGATCAAGCCGGTGAAGGCCACCAGCTCCAGCAGGATGACCACGACGATGGCCGTGATTACGTCGATTTCCGCCACCTTCATGGTGTGCTTGGAAATGGCCACGGCGTCGTTGATCTTGCTGATGTCGTCAGTCATGATGACCACGTCGGCGCTTTCGCTGGCGGCCGTAGCCCCCTTGGCGCCCATGGCGATCCCGACGTCAGCGGCGGTCAGGCTAGGCGCGTCGTTGATCCCGTCCCCAGTCATGACGACTGGACGGTTGTCTTCACTGACGCCCTTGATGGCCTCGATCTTTTCAGCTGGCAGCAGGCCGGACCGGACGTCATCGACTCCGGCGGCTTCAGCAATCGCGTTGGCGACATCCTGGTTGTCCCCCGTCAGCATCATGATGTGCTTGGCACCTTGCCGGCGCAGGCGGGCCAGGGTAGCTGGCGTTTCTGGCCGCAGCTGGTCCTTAAAGGTGATGTGGCCGGCGTACTTGCCGTCAACTGAGACGTAGACGGCAGTCGTTGGCGCCTTCTTGACGCCGGAATCAGGGGCAACGTAGGCCAGCTTGCCGACCTTGACCCGCTTGCCATTGACGGTCCCGCTGACTCCGTTGCCAGTTGATTCCTGCAGGTCGCTGACTGGCTTGATCCAGTCTTTTGGCGTCCCCTTGACCAGTGAGCTGGCAATGATGTGGCCTGATTGGGTTTCCAGGCTGGCCGCGTCTGACTGGATTTCTTCCTTAGTGAAGCCAGCTTCTGGAATGACTTCCTGGATGACCAGCTGGTTCTGGGTCAAAGTCCCGGTCTTGTCAAAGGCAAAAGTCTTGGCCCGGCCCAATTGTTCCAGGGTTGGCCCGGACTTGACGATGACGTGGTGCTTGGACATGGAGCTCATTCCGGCGACCATGGCGACTGGCGCCGCGATCAAAAGCGGGCAAGGCGAAGCAACGACCATGACTTCGGCAAAGCGGGTAAAGCTGCCGGAAGTTACCCAGGCAGCGATCCCGATGATCAGCGAAATAATGGTGAATGGCACCGCGTAGCGGTCCGCCATCTTAACGAACTTGGCCGGCTGGGCTTCTGAAGACTTAACCAGAGCAACGATCGACTGGTATTCTGAGTCTTTGGCCAGCTTCTTGACTTCCATCGTGACGGCCGTGGCCCCGTTCAAAGAGCCTGACATCAGGTCATCGCCGACCGACTTGTCGACTGGGACTGATTCCCCAGTCAGCGATGATTGGTCGAATTGCGATGAGCCATCGATGATCTTCCCGTCGACAGGAACTTGCTGACCCGGCTTGATTAAGACTTGATCGCCGATCTGCAGGTCATCAACCTTGACTTCAACGATCTTGCCGTCAACCAGCTTATTGGCAACGCGTGGGTTTTTGTCCAAAAGAGCGCGCAGCTCCTTGTTGGCTTGTCCGGTCGCGTAGTCTTCCAGGGTTTCGCCACCGGTTGACATGACCAGGATCATCCATTCGGCCCACTTGTCGCGCGTAATCATCATCGATACGACCGCGATCAGGGCCAGAATGTCAATCCCCATGTGGCCTTCCTTGACGTCATTGATCATTTCCATGGCCAGGCATACGGCAATGTAGACCCCGGCAATATCGATCAAGACCTCAGTGACAAGGTCAATGTGGAAGACGAAGTCGGCCAAAAGGCCAATAACCCCGATAGCGAGAACGACAATGAATTTCCATTGGCGTTTCATGTTACCTAATCCTCCTAGATATCAATAAACAACTCTATATCCTATGAAAAAATTTCTATATCCTGCACAAGTTAATTCTACCATATTCCAGGTAAAACGAAATGAAATGAAAGCGGAATGCAAAAGGCGACACGACGGGCTTTTTGTCCGCTGAAAAGAACATGAAAAAGCCCGCCGCGAAATCAAAAAAACACTCATCTGATTAGATGGGTGTTGTAAGTCGTTCCTGTAATAATGACAATGCAGAAACGGTTCCGTTTCATCTCTTATTGAACTTGGTTGGACTCATCAGGAACGTCAGCCTGGTTGAGGTTGACGATGCGGGATTTCTCGATTACCACGTACTCCTCGTCGAAGTTGTGGACGACGTAGTTGAAGGCCTTGAGCCATTCGCGGCGGGTGATTATCCCTTGGAAGATGCCTTCGTCATCCACGATTGGGATAAAGCTGGCGTCGACCAGGAGGTGCAGCTGGTCCTCCAGACTCTTCTGGGTGACGTTGAGGGCCAGGTAGTCCTTCTGCATCACGTCTTTGACCTGCAAGTGATTCAAGACGTCAGTGTCGATCTTGTGGTCCCCGAGCATCTTGTCCGTGATCATGGCCAGGCTCAGGAGGCCGACCAGCTTTCCGTGGTCTAAGACCGGGATCTTGGCGTATTTGACCTTGGTCAGGATCAAGAAGGCATGGAAGAGCGGGTTGTCGGCCGAGACGCAGGCAATCTTGCTGGCAGGGATCATGAAAGAGCCCGACTTGCTTTCGATGAGTCTCTGTATGGCTGGTGAAAACATGTTGATTTTTGATTTATCCTTCTGTGAAATTTTCGCGATCCAAACTAAGTATAAAGCAAATGGAAAAAATAAAAAGGCCTGCACTTATTGCAGACCCAATTGGTTTTCATCTACTTTGGAGGAGTAAGAATGAATGAAATAAAAAAGTGGGAGTATTTCGTAACGAGTTCTCTTGCTCGTTACATGATATATACTACCCGAGAATTCTCAATAAAAGGTTTGGAATTTCTTAATAAAGCTTAAAGAAAGCGTTGAAGATTTGTAAAGACGCCAAAGGCCGGTTCACGTGAAACTCGCCCAGGCAACAAAAAAGCTCACGCAACGCACGTGAGCCGAAAGGGATAGATATGAATCGACTATGGAGTCAGTCGATATTTTTCATTTACTTTGGAGGAGTATGAATGAAAAACAAAAAGTTGAGTGTAGTAACAAGCTCTCGCTTGTTACATTATTAATACTATACCAAAATTGTGAACAAAGTGTGATGTTTTGCAAAAAAATCGCAAAAACTTTTGTTTTTCCGCTTTTTCTCTTAAGATAGAGGTATTAATCTGTCCAGAAGGGGTGAAAATCGTGGGACGCAAGGAAAAAAAGCCGGCTGACCGGGCTAAGCAAGCCGCCAAGCTGCAGACGCGGAAGAAGCAGCAGCTGCATAGAAAACTGCTGCACGTTTTTTTCAGCCTGCTGCTGCTGGCGGCCTTTGTCTTCGTCGGCTATAAGTGGGCTTATCCCTACTATCAGAAATGGGAGCAGCACCAGGAAATGCTCAGATCCCGGCCCAAGGTGCAACTGGCTGGGGACGGGACCAGCACCAGTGCCGCCTGGCACAACCTGGATGCCTACCATGAGGGGCTCAAGCAGCGCTATGGCTTCGTCTACCGGGCCGCGTACGAGACGCCCGCCCAAACGACGGTTGGGGTTGACTACGTCATTCCCGGCTTGGCTGAGACGCCAGCCTACGACTACGTGAAAAAACGGGTGACGACGGCTGACGCCATGACCCCCCAGGGGATCGCGATCGCCTACAACTACATGCTGATCACGGCTTACGATGCCAATCATACCCACGCGTCCGTGATCTACGTCTTGGACAAGAATACCGGCAAGTACCTGAAGACCATCCACCTGCCGGGGCGGCCGCACGTGGGCGGGATCGCCTATGATCCAAAAGGGATGCAGATCTGGATTACCGGGAGCAAGGACGACCAGTCGGCCTTGATGTCTTTTTCCCTGGCCAAGCTGATCGAATACGTCACGACCAACAAAAGCGCCGGCGAAGCCATCAAGTACGACGTCGACATTCCGATCACCTCGATCGTCAAGGCCTCCACGCTGGCCTATTATGACGATCAGCTCTTCGTGGGCTACTTCAATGAAGACGGCCACGGCAAGGTGGCCAGCTACAAGATTGCCCGCAGCGGGAAGTACAAGAACACGATCACGACCAGTGAGATCACCAGCGTGAACGACTCTGTGGCCTGGTCTGACCCAGACGGGTCCACGTCCATGAACAAGCAGATCCAGGGCCTGGCCATTTACGGAAACAAGATCTTCCTGAGCCAGTCCTATGGGTCCAAGGACTCCCGCCTCTATATTTTCCCGGTCACGGCCATCAAGAACCTGGATGAAAAAAATGCCGAGCAGGTCGTAACCATGCCGCCATATCTGGAACAGATCATTGCCTACAACGGCCAGCTGATCTGTCTCTTTGAATCAGGCTCGGCTGAGTACGCGACGCCCCGGATCACGGTGATGGACCGGACCCTGTCCGTCAACATCAATGCCCTTTTGGACAACAATTAAGAAAAAATACAAGTACAGCAAAGGAACAAGCATATATGGATATCCAAAGAAAAATCCTCATCGACGTCCGCTTGGCAGGCTGGTCCTGCCTTTTGCCGGCCAGCGTGATGCTGGTCTACTACCAGTGGACCAGGGACGTCTTCTTTTTGATCATGATTGGCCTTATTGCCATCTACGCCGCCTTCGTCCTGGCGACGGCCACCAGCGAGAAGTGGCATAAGCCCAATTACGTCTTGCAAATGGCCTGGGTTGCCCTCTTCTTTATCGGAGTGGTGCCCGCGATTCCGCTCTTTTTTGCCTACCACAGCGAGCGCAAGGCTGGCTGGAAATAGGAAATAGCTGGCAAATGTATATAAAAAGTTTAAAATTATCATTTTCACGCCAAAACATGTAAACAAAGGCGGCCTTTAGGTTTAAAATAACGTAAGTTGAATAGTTGAAATAGTTATTGAAAAAGATTGAAATTAATCAATGCTTTTTACTGCTCCTGGGGATAGCAGGGGCGGCAGTAGTATGAAGGAACGTGAAAGATGAAAGGTAACGAGAAGCAGGGTGCCGTCACGGCATCACGTGGAAAAATCTTCAGGGGATTCATCTTGAAGACCCTGTTTTACTTCCTGGTCATAATGGGCCTGATCTATCTCTACGAATACTGCGGGATCGGCGCGGCTGGGTTTATCTATAACGAGTTTTAAGGAAAGTTGAGTTTATATCAGATGGAGAAGAAAAATATTATCAAGGAAATCGACCAGATTGCCGCTCAAGAGCCGGACCGCTTGGCCTATGACTACTTGGGCAAAACGAACACTTACGGCGAGTTGAAGCAGCGCTCTGACGCCTGGGCCGAGCTTTTGCTTGAAAAAGTGCCAGCCAAGGCACCGGTCATGATCTGGGGCGGGCAGACTTTTGACATGCTGGCCTGCTTCCTGGGCTGCGTCAAGAGCGGGCACTGCTACGTGCCAATCGCCAACTACTCCAACGCGGAAAGAATCGCCTTGGTGCGCGAGGTTTCAGGCTCACCGGCCATTATCGCCATTGATGAGCTGCCGGAGGCCGACCTGACTGGCCTGACGGTCATCAAGCCGGAGGAAGTTCCTGCCAGTCCCAAGGGGCAGCTGGATGACAGCCAGTTCGTTTCCGGGGATGAAAACTTCTACATTATTTGTACTTCCGGGACCACGGGCAAGCCAAAGGGGGTCCAGATCAGTCACGACAACCTGGTCAGCTTCGTCAAGTGGGAACTGGCGGACTTTAACCTGCCAGACCACCCGCGCTTTTTGGCCCAGGCCCCTTACTCATTCGACCTGTCGGTCATGAGCATCTACCCGGCCCTGCTCAGCGGCGGGGAGCTGGTCGTTTTGCCGCATGAAGTTACGGAAAACTTCGGGGCCCTGTTCAAGGCCCTGCCGGAAACCCAAATCGACGTTTGGGTCTCAACGCCTTCCTTCGCGCAGATGTGCTTCCTGGACCGGACTTTTGACGCGGCCCACCACCCGGGCCTGAGCCACTTCCTCTTCTGCGGGGAAGAATTGCCGCACAAGGAAGTCGAAATGCTCAAGCAGCGCTTCCCGGACAGCCATGTCTTCAACACTTACGGCCCAACGGAAACGACCGTGGCCGTGACCCAGATTGAAATTACGGATGAAGTCCTGGCCAAATATGACCGCCTGCCAATCGGCCGGGTCAAGGAAGACACCCGGATCACGATCGACAAGTCCAAGGGCGACGATGGCGAGAGCGGGGAAATGATCATTTCCGGCCCGTCAGTCTCCAAGGCCTACATCAACAATCCGGAAAAGACCGAGGAAGCCTTCTTCAAGAATGAAGCGGGAGTCCAAAGCTACCGGACCGGGGATGTCGGCTACTTTGACGGGGACGTCCTCTTCTACAAGGGGCGGATCGGCTTCCAGATCAAGTTCAACGGCTACCGGATCGAGCTGGAAGAAATCAACTTCTACATGAGCCAGCTGCCGATCGTCCGCCACGCCGTGGCCGCGCCAATCTACAAGAAGGACCACACCATCAAGCAACTGGTGGCCGTGATTGAGCTCAACTCGGGCGTGGCCCGCAAGTACACCGAAGGCGCTTTGACCAAGATGATCCGGGAGGGCCTGGAAAAGGACGTCATGCCGTACATGATTCCGCAGCGCTACATCTACCAAGATGCCCTGCCAATCTCCCAAAACGGCAAGGTGGACATCAAAGCGGTCATCAAGGAGGTTAACAGAGCGTGATCAATCTGCAGCCTTACGAAAATCCGCAATACTTTATCTACCTGCTGCTGGCCCTGCTGCCGCTGATCATTGGCCTGTATTTTGGCAAGCGGTTCAAGACTTATGAAGCCATCGTTTCCTTGGCTTTCATCTTCCTGATCTTTGACGCTGACAAGTGGGTTCAAGGGGTAACCCTGATCTGCTACATCGTCTACCAGTTCCTGGTGACCTTTGCCTACCAGCATTACCGGCGAAAGACAGGGAAGGGCAACAAGACCTGGGTCTTCTGCCTGGCCGTGATTCTGGCCATCCTGCCCGTAGCCGCGGTAAAAATCTGGCCGGTCGTCCCTCACAAGCCGGGGCTTGACCTGGGCTTCTTGGGCATTTCCTACCTGACCTTTAAGACGGTTCAGGTGGTCATGGAATTGCGCGACGGGACGATCAAGAAAGTCGATCCGGTCATGTACGCCCGCTTCCTGCTGTTCTTCCCGACCATCTCCAGCGGCCCAATCGACCGCTACCGCCGCTTTGCCAAGGACTTTGACAAGGCGCCGAGCCGGGAGGACTACATCAAGGACCTGGGCTACGCGGTCAGATACCTGTTCCAGGGCTTTTTGTACAAGTTCCTGTTGGGCTGGTACTTCGGCAGCCAGCTGCTGCCATACTTGGAGCAGCAAGCCATCACGATGGGGAAGGGGAACTTCCTGCACCTGTCCTGGTGGCTGCTGGGCGTCATGTACTGCTACTCCATGTACCTGTTCTTTGACTTTGCGGGCTACTCCTTGTTCGCCGTGTCCATCTCCTATTTCATGGGGATTCACACGCCGATGAACTTCAACAAGCCTTTTGCCGCTCACAATATCAAGGAATTCTGGAACCGCTGGCACATGACCTTGTCCTTCTGGTTCAGAGACTTTATCTTCATGCGCTTTACCTTCTTCGCGATGAAGAAGCGCTTGATCAAGAACCGGATCCGCCTGTCCCAGGTAGCCTACCTGGTCAACTTCATGGTGATGGCCGTCTGGCACGGCTTGACCTGGTACTATATCGTCTATGGTCTCTACCACGCCCTGGCCATCATCATCAACGACATCTGGCTCCGCTTCAAGAAGAAGCACAAGCTGGTCAAGCACACTCGGTTCACGGAAGCCGTGGCCATTTTCGTGACCTTCAATGCGGTCTGCCTCAGCTTCCTGATCTTCTCGGGCTTCTTGAACAATTTGTGGTTCAACGTGCCTTTGGGCAAGTAGGGGAAGACTTTTTAAAGTATAATGTTAGCGATAAGTCAAAAAAGAAAATAGAGAAAGAGGAATATTATGGATATCAAAGAACAAATTGTTGAAATTTTGAAAGATTCTACTGGCGAAGACTTCTCCGACAACATGGACCAAGAACTCTACGAAAGCGGGATTATGGACTCCATGTCAACGGTGCAGATGCTGCTGACCTTGCAAGAGACTTTTGACATTACCGTTCCCGTTTCCGAATTCAACCGTGACGACTGGAACACGCCAAACAAGCTGATTGAACAGGTAAAGCAGCTGCAAGATGAAGAATAGTAAGAAACTCTGGCTGATTTTCGGGCCAGTCATCTGTGCCGCCCTGCTGGCGGTCGGCCTGCTGTCCATTCCATGGGAGCGGACCTTCTCTGCCGGCAGTCTCTACCAGGCCGCCGCTTCCCAGACAGCGACCGTCTTTAAAGGCAAGACCATGCGGCAGAAGGCCTATAAGCAGGGCTACGTGCCTTTTTATGGGTCCAGTGAGCTGTCCCGTTTTGACAACATGCACCCAACGGTTCTGGCAACTAAGTACAAGCGGGACTACATGCCCTTCCTGCTAGGGGGACCAGGCAGCCAGTCGCTGTCGCAGTACTTGGGGATGCAAGGGGCCGCGTCCAAGAAGGCCGTCATGATCATTTCCCCCCAGTGGTTCACCGCTGAAGGGCAAGATCCAGCCGCCTTCACGATCTATTATTCACCGCTGCACGCGGCTGACTTCCTGCTGAAGGCCCAGGATACCGAAGAAGACCGTTACGCGGCCAGACGCCTATTGCAGATGCCAAGCGTCAGGGACAGCCATTTGATCTACAATGCCGCCCTGCGCGTGGCCGCGGGCCTGCCAGTCTCGAAGACCCAGCGGGCGCTGCTGATCTGGCGGCGCCGGATGCTGGCTAATGAAGACACCTTTTTCACTTCCCTGCAATTGCGCGACCGCCTGCCAAAGATCAAGCAACAGGGGGCCAAGCTGCCAAAGACCTACTCTTATGCAGGCTTGAAGGCAGCCTCGGAAAAAGAGGCGGCTCAAAACACCAAGTCCAAACGCTTTGGGATCCGGGACAGCTTCTACAAGCGCCGGCTGAATGCCCGCTTGTTGCGCAAGCTGAAGGGCAGCCAGAAGAAGTTCGACTACATTGAGTCGCCGGAATATTCTGACTTTGAACTGATGCTGGACCAGTTTGCCCAAGACCGGACCCAGGTTCTGTTCATCATTCCGCCAGTCAACGCTAAGTGGCGCAAGTACACGGGCCTGTCGCAGAAGATGTATGAAGAAGCCACGGCCAAGATAAAGTATCAAATGACTTCCCAGGGCTTCACCAACATCATCGACCTGACCAAGGACGGCGGCAAGAAGTACTTCATGGAAGACACCATCCACTTGGGCTGGAACGGCTGGCTGACCATGGACCAGGCCGTGCGGCCTTTCATGGCCAAGAAGTACGTGGCGCCGAGCTACTACCTGGATGACTACTACTACACCCGGGGGTGGCGTGAGCGCAAGCAGGTGCCGGCAACCAGCCTGACCAACAAGCAGGTTCTGGCCAGATTGCGCAGCAAATAAGATTCTGATTTGCCTCCGAACCCAGAAGAGGATATACTTTAACTATGTCATTGCTCTAGCTGATATTTTTCTTCGGTAGCAAAATATCGCTTATCTGTGGTTTGCTTTGACATGCACTGTGAGAGCCTGATTCCGATGTTGGTGGAATCAGGCTTTTTTGTAAAAAAATAAAGGCAGTCTCCAGATTGGAGACTGCCTTTTAGCTTGGCGGCGTTTCTTAGCCATCGATCCACTGGTCGAAGCTGGCGTTCAGGAACTGATCGATCCGGCCTTCAGTGGCGTCGCTTTCGCTGAGAACCCGGGTGATTTCGCTCTTCTTCATCTTCTTGAGCAGGTAGGCCCGCAATGCCGCGTTGATGACCGTATCCAAGTCGGTGTCGGTCTTTTCCATGTACTCGCGGGTTAAGGCTTCAAGATCATCGTTGAGCTTGCATTTGTGTTTTGCCATGGTGATGCCTCCCTTCTCTTGTTGCATTAATTATATCATGACCGCCGGCGTGGCTCTAAATATAAAATATATAATATTTTACTATTTAAAATATGTAGAAAAAGCGGTAACATAAAAACGTGATGAGTAATATTAGCATATAAGAAATATAGATAGGGAGAAAAATATGTATCGAGAAGCTTTTGAAGCTGCCGCTGGCGCTTCTGCCAAAAAGGTCAATTTGCTGAAGAAGAATCCCTTCGGCTACGTTTTGCTGTCAGTCTTGGCCGGCATGTACATCGGTTTTGGGATCCTGCTGGCCTTTACGGTTGGCAGCCAGCTGGGGGACAATCCTTTTTCCGGTCTGGTCAAAGGGATGATCTTCGGCGTCGCTCTCAGCCTGGTCGTAATTCCAGGGGCGGAATTGTTTACTGGCAACAACTTCGTGATGGGCGCGGGCCTTTTGGAAAAGAAGGTCAGCCTGGGCCAGGCCTTGTCCTTGTGGATCGTCTGCTGGCTGGGCAACCTGCTCGGCGGATGCCTGCTGGCCGTGATGTTCGTCAACACTGGCCTGGACCTGCCAGCCGTTTCCGCGGTCTTTGCCAAGGCGGCTGCCGCTAAGATGGCCGCTCCAGCCGGTCAACTGGTCTTGCGCGGGATCCTGTGCAACATCTTGGTCTGCCTGGCGGTCTGGTCAGGCTTCCAAAGCAAGAGCGATTCAGCCAAGCTGATCATGATCTTCTGGTGCCTGCTGGCCTTCTTCACGACTGGCTTTGAGCACAGCGTGGCCAACATGACGACTTTTGCCGTAGCCTTGCTGAAGCCAGCCAAAGTGGCGGCAGTGTCCATGGACGGCATGTGGCACAACCTGCTGTGGGTAACCCTGGGCAACATGCTTGGCGGCTTGGTTTTCGTAGCTTTCCCATACTGGCTTGCGGCCCGGAAGACCGATGAAAAATAGGAAATTTGGAAGAAAGAGCAGCTTGGCTGCTCTTTTTTTGCTAAAAATTGATCTAGATCAAGGCCCTTGTGACAAAAAGTAAGTAAACTATAGATATGAACGGATGGAAATCCGAAATTTTTCAACACGGAGGACATGACCATGACTGTAAAAATTACTTTTAGTCCGGAAGCAGCGGCGGCCTTGACCAGCAAACTGGGAGACCGGAAGGTCGTCCTGCTGGCCCTCAATGACGGGTCCAACCAGTATTCTCTTCAAGGCGGGACTTGCACGATCGGTGCCAGCTTCCAATTCGTCTTGCTTGACGAAAAGGACCCAGGCTACAATATCAAGCTTGCCAACGATTTGGGCCTGGACCTGTACACCGCGGAAGCAGAAATGGGCTTTTTGGACGACAACCTGAGCGTCGGCGCCAAGTACGGGATGCTGTCGCTGTCAGGGGACTCAGGCCTGATTGACAGCGCGGTGAAGATCAACCGCTACGTGCCAAGCGCCCTGACTGCCGAACAAGTCAAAAACGGGGTCAGCTGCTAAAGTCAAACAAATCAACAATAATATTTTTAAACATCTCTCCAAGCCAAGGCCAACGGGCCTTGGTTTTTTGTGTGGCTGAGAGTGTGGGAAAAGTCTCCAACTTCGCAACTTAATGCCAATTTGTCTACAAGTGTTTAAATTTTTTCGAGAATGATTGACCGGGGCCGGGAAGAGGAGTAATATGACAGCATGTCATATGACACGGTGTCATATCATTGATTACGGAGGTAAGAGCTTTGCCAGTATTGGAACTCAAGAACGTCAAGAAGTTCTACAAGATGCCCGGCGGGGGGCGGTTTGAAGCCCTGCACGGGGTCAGCGCCAAATTCAATGCCGGGGAGATGGTCGCCATCGTCGGCGAATCCGGTTCCGGCAAGTCCACCCTGATGAACACCATCGGTGGCCTGGACTCGGATTTTGAAGGGGAAATCCTCTACGAGGGGAAGAACCTGCGCGACTTCTCGACCAAGGAAATGGTCAACTACCACAAGAAGAGCATTGGCTTTATTTTTCAAAACTTCAACCTGATCCCGCACTTGGACTTGATCGACAACGTGTCGATCGCCATGACCCTGTCCAACGTCGGTGAAGATTTCCGCCGCCAGCGGGCCAAGGACCTGCTCAAGCAGGTTGGTCTGGAAGAGCACATGTACAAGAAGCCGGACCAGCTGTCCGGCGGGCAGAAGCAGCGGGTAGCCATTGCCCGGGCTTTGGTCAACGACCCAGACGTGATTATCGCCGATGAGCCAACCGGTGCCTTGGACGCGGAAACGACCGATGTCATCCTGGACATGATCCGGGACATTGCCGTTGAAGGCAAGCTGGTCTTGATGGTCACCCACTCGGAAAAAGTTGCCGCGCACTGCAGCCGGGTTCTGCGCATCGACCGCGGGCAGATCGTGGACGACCATGAGCAAAAGCCGATCGAGCACCAGCAGATTGACCGGGAGAATATCGCGGTCCACAACATGAGCCTGTGGAAGGCCATCAAGCTGGCTTTCAAGAACATGAAGGCCAAGTTTGGGCGAAACGCCTTGGTGGCTACGGGCATGGGGATTGGGATCATGTCCGTGATCCTGATGCTCAGCCTGGGCAAGGGGGTTACTTCTTATGTCAGCGGACAGATGAACACCTACTCTAACCCGCTGGTGGCTGAAATTCAGAAGACCTCATCGCAAAAGATGCAGCAAAAGAAGATGCAGGACGTGCAAAAAGGCGATTCAGCCGCCCTGGCCAAGCAGCAGCAGGAGAACATGAACTCCCTGTCCGGGACCAGTGCTACGAATTCTTTTAGCAGCAAAGACCTGCGCAAGCTGAAGCGGATCAAGCACGTCAAGAAGCTGCAGAAGGGCTATACCGCCATTTCCCTGGGGACCAACCAGATCAGCTATAAGAAAAAGCGGGCGACCTTGATCTACTTGAAGACGGTCAACGATGCCATCGCCAAGTCGGAAATCAAGCATGGCCGCTTGCCAAAAGCTGGCAAGGATGAGGTCATGATCGACAACGGGACGGCTGAGACCCTGGGCAAGCACATGATTGGCAAGACCATCAAGGCCCACCTGCAGCTGGGCACGAAAACGATCGACAAGAAGGTCAAGGTCGTAGGCACCTATGAGCAAGCCGGCAATAGCGGCAGCATGAGCACGATCCTGCTGCCATATTCCGACCTGGAGCAGCTGTTTAAGGACAACGGGCTGACCTTGAAGGCAAACGTGGTCTACCTGACTTCCAGTAAGCAGAAGTACACGGAAGCAATCAAGACCAAGGCCAAGGACCTGGGCTTTGCTGGCTCCATGCAGGAGCAGATGACCCAGATGTTTGACAGCATCCTGTCCGTTTTGACCTACGTCTTGACGGCGATTGCCGCGGTTTCCCTGGTCGTTTCCGCGATCATGATCCTGGTCGTCTTGAACATTTCCGTTGTTGAAAGAACCCAGGAAATCGGGGTCATGAAGGCTCTGGGCGCCCGCCGCAAGGACATCCGCCGGATTTTCTCCAGCGAAGCCTTCTTGATCGGTCTGGGCTCTGGGATCGTCGGGGTGCTTTTGACCTGGCTGCTCAGCCTGGCCATCAACCATTACACCGTTTCGGCCTTCAAGGCAGCCGTCGTAACCTTGACCCCGCAATATGCTTTGACTGGGGTGGTCGTCAGCGTGGTTATCAGTATGATTGCCGGTATCCTGCCATCCAACCATGCTTCCAAGCTGGATCCAGTTGACGCCCTGCGGAAGGAATAGCTCATGCCAAAGCAGACTTTTTTCAACCTGCCGGCGGAAAAAAGAAAGCGCGTCATCGACGCGGCTAAAGAAGTGTTTTACCACACCAGCTACGAGGAAGCCTCAATCAATCAGGTCATCAAGCTGGCTGGGATTCCCCGCGGCAGCTTTTACCAGTATTTTGATGATAAAGCGGATCTATATGGCTTTTTGTGTCACCGGATTGCCTTCCGCTTGCTGAAGCAGCTAAAGGATGCAGTCTGGAAAGCCGACTACGACCTGTTTCAAGCCAGCCGGACCATTTTGCCGGTGTGGCTGAAGGAGATCTTCTATGGGAAGGACGCGGAATTCTTTTACCGGATGATGGACGCGATGTCCCGCCGGCAGATGCCGCACGCGCATCGCCAAGCCGACAAGGAGCTGCTCAGTCCAGAAGAGACCAAGCAAGCCGCCGAAAAGCTGGCAATCCCCGAGGCGGACGTAAAGTACCTGGTCCAGGAACTGTTCATGACCTATGTCAGCGTCATTTCTGCCGGGGTCAAGAGCTATGAAGCCGGGGAGAAGGTCGACTTGGGCCAGCTGGATCAGCTTTTGAACCGGCGGATCGGCTATCTGGAGCACGGTTTTAAAAAGGCAGGGTAGCAGATTAAGAATAAGTACCGTAATTTAACGCAAGCAGCTTGCGAATGAGTCAGGAATTTACTTCCTGGCTCATTTTTTGATATTTTTTTCAAAAAAATCGCGAATTTTTTCAAGCAAAAAAGGGCTGAAAACGAACTAAAATTTCTTTAAAAAGGTCATTCAGACTTAAATTAAGTCCAAAAAGCCAAATTAAACGATTGCCAAAATAACAACGCTTCCCCGCGTTCACATGATAATCCGGACGAAAAAGCAAATTTGACGAACCAATTAAAAGAAGGTAAAGTATTATTTGTTCGCGAGGAAAAGCCAAAGCGCTTTCCTAAGGAAACAAAATCTTAAAAAAGATGTTGACAAAGATTCATCATCTTGCTAAGATATAAAACGTTGCGTCGCCGAAAGG
>NZ_JAOQBX010000011.1:0-57071 GCF_044902225.1 Lactobacillus sp. 23-2
CATCGATCTCGCGAATGAAGCGCGAGATTGTAGAGTCGCTGTAAATCTTGTTCTGTGGCGTCATCAATGGGTGGTTGTAGGCATAATCCGGGAAGTGCTGAGCCACGTTGCTTTCTGCGATAACTGAATACGCGGCGAGATCAAGAAGCAGTCCTTTTCCCCGGTCATCCCAACGCTTCAAATGTTCAGCCAGCTTGTAGTCTTCAATAATTCGTCTGACTACAGAGAAGGCACCAATGCGGATACAGCTGCTTCTGGATTCGCTGACTGGCTCAGCCGCCGTTCCTT
Source organism: Lactobacillus sp. 23-2 (assembly GCF_044902225.1). NCBI lineage: Bacteria > Bacillati > Bacillota > Bacilli > Lactobacillales > Lactobacillaceae > Lactobacillus > Lactobacillus sp. 23-2. The sequence goes on from NZ_JAOQBX010000011.1 coordinate 289, forward strand.
CGGCGGGAATCTCGATATCTGGGAAGAACTTTTCGAAGTTGAGGTTAGGAAACATCATTCCAGGATGATCTGGGTCAGCTTTCCCAATGGTCGTTCTTCTAGCAACGTTGTATTTCTTCTCGGGAAGGTACTCTCTAGCATAAGTGTATTCGATGTAGGTAGTCTTACCCCGTTTATTTCTGGAAATTTTACCAGTGTTCTTAGGAATATTAACCAGGCAGTTGTAGTACATGATGGCCTCCTTTGTTGAGTATGATATCATACTCGAATTATAACATAGAAAAGCACATCAATGCAAGCAAAGATGTGCTAAAAATACAGTATTTTTGCGGGTTTAGGGCACTTTCTCAGAGGACTTGAGTTTGATTGCCCTGGGAAGTTAGCATTCAAAGAATCATTAAGAAATTCCAAAGAAGTGGCAAATGCCCCTTCCTTTTTGTAAGTACGAGTGATACACTATAATTCAATCATGAATGTGTGTTCATGCAATATAGTCTTAAAGGAGCGTGGGAATATGGTTGATTTATATGTTTCTCCAAGCTGCACTTCCTGCCGCAAGGCAAAGCAATGGCTTGAAAAGCACAACATCCCTTACAAGGAAAGAAACATTATTGCGGATCCCTTGAGCAGGGACGAAATTGTCCACATCTTAAGAATGACCGAAGAAGGCACGGAAGAGATCGTGTCTACTCGCTCTAAGGCTTTTCAAGAATTGAATATTGACTTGGATGAGATCTCAATGAACGAACTGATCGACTTGATTGAAAAGAATCCAAGCCTGCTTAGAAGACCAATCATTCTTGATGACCGGAGAATGCAGGTCGGCTACAACGAAGATGAGATTCGCCGTTTCTTGCCTAGAAGCGTGCGCCGCTTGGAAATGGCCAAGGCAAAGCGCCTCGCCGACCAAGATTAGCTTGACCGAAATTAATAGTTTGGCGTTGGTTCATTCTTTTTGAATGAGCTAACGCTTTTATTTTTGGCCGGCTTTAGGTTACAATATCCATAAGCTGTTTAGCGATTAAGGAGGGATGACGATGCGAGTTGAGAAGGTAAATGACAATACGCTCCGCGTCAGCATGACCCGCGAGGACCTCAACAAGCGAGGCCTCAAGATTTTGGACCTTTTGGGCAACCGGGAACGGGTACAGGAATTCTTCCTGTCCATCCTCCATGAGGTTGACAAGGAGCATTCTTTTGCCAGCGATGCTCCCGTAACTTTTCAAGTAATGCCGAATGATGGCGGCATCGACTTGCTGATCACCAAGATGAAGGGGGATAGCGGCGGCATGTCGGAAGAAGTGCGCCGCTTCTTTGACCCCAGCGATGGCCAAGACGATGATGATGACGCCTATGGGGAAGAGTATGAGGCTGGAGGCGATGAGCCGCGGCCTTACTTTGACTTGGATCCAAATGATGACGCCAACACGGAGATGGACCCGGTCGTCATGAAGGATTTAAACCTGGATGCCAATGACGGCGATGACGACTACTGGAATTACCAGGACCACCACTGCGTCAGGTTTGCCGATTTTGACGATCTGCTGGCTTTGGCCGACGGCCTGAAAGTCAGTGACCTGGCGTCCAGCGTCTACTATTTTAATGGCCAGTTCTACCTTAAGCTGGCCTTTATGGACGAGAACTACGAGGAGATCAAGCCGGCCGATGCCTGGGCCATTGCCAATGAGTTTGGCTACCGGGTTGAAGATGACGAGATGGGCAAGGCGCAGAAATTGGGCCAGTGCATCTTCCAGCAGGACGCCTTGGGGGCCTTGCGTCGTCAGCACGCGGGCAAATGAGGCTGATGAAAAGCGGAATTTGTTTTATTAGATTTGAGGCACAATTATGAAACGCTTGTACAAGTCCAACAAGGACATTATGATTGCCGGCGTTTGCGCCGGGATTGCAGAATACTTTAATGTTGATCCAACCCTCATCCGGCTTTTGTGGCTGATTTTCGGCCTGACTGGCGGGACAGGGATTTTCGCCTACATCGTGGCGTCAATCATCATCCCGCGGCGGCCGGATGACTGGGAAGGCGGCAGCCACCCAAAGCGCCACTTCACGGAAAGCGACCACGAGGATGACGATATTGACATTGACGACGGCGATTAAGCTGGGTCAACCAGAACAGAAAAAATAGCAAAAAAAACGGAATTCAGGCGAATTCCGTTTTTTTGTTGCGCTTGACTTGATTCTGAATTAACTTGAAATTTTTTAAAAAAATTTCGGTAAAATTGGCTTTTTTCGGGTAATTAATCTATGGGGGATTAATTTGTATGCTGCACTTTTAAAAGATGAACTGGTGCTGGCCGTAACCGAAGCGGCCAAGGCCAGAGCTGACATGTCTTATTTAAACCGTGAGCCCTATCGCTGTCCCAATTGCCGCCAGCGGGTAATCTTAATCCTGTCGGAGCAGGCGGAGGCCTTCTTCAAGCACCTGCGCAGCTATCAAGGAAGCGCGGGCGAGCAGGCTGAACACCATACGGCCAAGATGATGCTTAAAGCGGCCCTGACGGCGGCTGGCTTTCCAGCCCAGGTAGAGGTGCCGCTGGCCGGCGGGGGCATCAGGGCGGACGTATTGGCTAATAGCTGCCTGGCCTTTGAGGTCCAGTGCGCTCCTTTGGGGCAGGCCGAGTTTGCCCACCGCCATGCCTTGTACCAAGAAGCCAGGGTCAAGGATATCTGGGTCGTGGGTCAGCGGCATTATTTGCGCGGAAAGCTGAAGCAGACCCAGCTGATCTATTTTCGCGAAAACCCGCACTGGCAGAGCTACTATCTGGAAGTCGACCCGGTCCGGGGGCTCTTGCGCCTGAAATACCAGGTTCTTCAGGAGCCCTTGACGCAGAACTTGGTTTACCGCCAGCAGGATTTCACCCTTGACGCCAAAGGGATTGCCAGCTTGTGGCACTACCGCCCGCCCAAGCTGCCTGACTTTCAGGCCGACTGCCGCCGCCAGCGGCAGTACCTGCAGGGACAAATCCAGCAGAAGACGCGCTTTGGCCTCAAAATCGCGGAGGCCATGTACTTGAAGCACTTGACTCTGGCTGACCTGCCAAGCGCGGCTTTTGCCAGCTGGCGCAAGCCAGGGGAAGCATCATGGCTGGAGCGGTATCTGGGGTCAAAATAAAGCAGCTCCAAGCTTGTGGCTAGGAGCTGCGAAGCGTTTATTGGAGGTTAGAGCAGGCGCAGGTGGCTGGAGCAGTCAGACCAGTAGAAGGCGTCATTGTCGGCCACGTCCAAGCAGGCGCTGGCTGATGGATCCGTAAAGATCTCGCGCAGGTCGTCGTAGCTGAGGTCGCCGTCCAGCAAGAGGCCGGAGTCATCGCTTTCGTCGTTGAAGACGACTGTGGATGGCAGGCTGGTAACGTTGAACTTGCTGGCTAAAGTGGAATCCTGGCTGATGAATTCGCGCAGGCAGGTGTCAGTCAGGGAATTCTTGACCTTTTCCAGATTAAGGCCCAGGTCTTGGACCAGGGTTTCGGCTAGGGCTTCGGAATAATTGGTCTTGCCATCGCTCAAAGCTTCCTGCAGCTTGAAGAGGAACAGTCTGGCCCGCTTCTTGCCGTAGGCAATCTGGATGGCGTAATAGAACTTCTGCACGCTCAAAGAAGCCAGGTGGTAGTTGGTCAGGTTGATGGAAGTGTTGAAGTTCCAATTGCGCTTGACCAGGTCCTGCTTCATGGCAGTCATGGTTACCAGTGGAATGTAGTTGATGCAGATGTCCAAATCGAGTTCTTCGGCAATTTTTCTAATTTGTTTTTCGAGATGGTAGCAGCTGAGCCCCAGCGGATTGATAAATAGAAAAAGTTCGAACATGTCCGACCTCCAAAAAATTATTCATCTGTTACTTTAGCAAAAGTTTTCTAGGAAAACAAAAAATAAGTTTTGGAAAGGACGCTGCGGTGACTGGATTACTTTTTAAGGGCGTGCTGGCTGGCCCGGGCGATTTTACTTAAATTATTGGCATTCTTGGCTGAAAAAGCAAATTTTTCGCTCAAGATGGCCAAAGCCCGCTTAATGGCGGCTGGATCAGGATTTTCGACTTCCAGCTCATAGTCGGAATACCCATCCGGGTAGCGGGTGTGGTCTAAAGTCAGCTCACAGTCCTCCGGCCCGTTCAAGAGGGTCCGGTGGGTCTTGGACCAGGTAAAGGCGGCAATCTTGTCCCAGTCGTCTGGGTAAGTCTTCTTCAAATAGTCGCCAACGCTGCCGTCAAGCTTGAGCGCGGCATTTTGCAAGAGCTCGCGGGCCTGCGTCAAGGACAGCTCATCGTTGATTTCGATTACTTCATGGTACTTGTCCTGAACCTGCTTTTGACTTGGCACCTTGATCGTTTCCTCCGCGTGATCGGCGAAGGTGCGGATGCGCAGGGCGTTGCGGTGCGCCTTCAAAAGCTGCTTGTCCGTGTCGTAGTAGGTATTGGTCTGGCGGAAGTCCTCCTTGACCGGGTAGGCTGCTTTGATGGCTTCATAGGTCTGCTTGTCCAAGGATACCTTGGCTTCGATTTCACGGTTTTTGCTCATGATTTAGAATCTCCTTTACTAGTTGTTTTCTGAATATATGTTAAAATGAATTTGTTTGATAGGGAAGGAAAATGTCTGTGATTAAAGACTGGGATACTTTTTTATGGCCATACAACCAGGCCGTCAAAGAATTAAAAGTTAAATTTAGGGCTCTCCGGCAAGGCTTTTTGACCAAAGGAGAGCATTCGCCAATTGAATTCGTGGTTGGCCGGGTCAAGACCGTGGACTCCATCAAAGAAAAGATGAAGCGCCGGGTCATCTCCCCGGACGTCATTGAAAGCGACATGCAGGATATCGCGGGCATCCGCATCATGTGCCAGTTCGTCGACGACATTTACCGGGTGGTTGATCTGATCCACCAAAGAGACGACATGGAAGTCATCGAAGAGCGGGACTACATCCAAAACGCCAAGCCTTCCGGCTATCGGTCCTACCATATGGTGGTAGCCTACACCGTCTACATGCCTGAAGGCTCCAAGCGCCTGCTGGCAGAGATTCAGATCAGAACTTTGGCCATGAACTTTTGGGCCACGGTTGAGCACACCCTGAACTACAAGTACCAGGGGGTCTACCCGGAAGATATTTCTGAGCGCTTGAAGCGGACGGCCGAAGCGGCCTACCAGCTGGACGAGGAGATGTCCTCCATCCGCAACGAAGTCAAGGAAGCGCAGAAGCTGTTTACCAAGAACAAGGGCAAGGAAAAGTCATGAAAGCTGCAATCGTCCATAATGATTACCCAACCACCCAGATCGCGGTGCGTCACTTAAAGGGGCTGCTGGCCGAAAAGTCCATCATGCTGGACAAGCGCAACCCTGACCTTGTGATCTCCGTGGGCGGGGACGGGACCCTGATTTCCGCCTTTCACAAGTACCAAGACCAGCTGGACCGTGTCTGCTTTGCCGGAATTCACACAGGCCACTTGGGCTTTTATACCGACTGGCGCAACTACGACATGGAGAAGCTGGTCGATGCCCTGGTCAAACACCCGGTGGAAGAAAACGAGGTGTCTTATCCGCTTTTGTGCATGAAGGTGACCACCAAGAAGGGCGTGTTGAAGTTCCTAGCCTTGAACGAAGCAACGATCAAGCGGATCTCCAAGACCATGGAGGCTGAGGTCTGGATTGGCGGCGAGCGCTTTGAGCGCTTCAGAGGGGACGGCTTGTGCGTGTCCACGCCGACGGGATCGACGGCATATAGCAAGTCCCTGGGCGGGGCGGTCATCCACCCGCGCCTGAAGGCCCTGCAGCTGACGGAGATTGCCTCCATCAACAATCTGGTCTTCCGGACCGTGGGCTCACCCGTGGTCATCGCGCCGGATGAATGGATCACCATCATCCCCCGCATCCCCGATAAGGCGGTCGTGATCGTCGACGGGAAGCGGATTGACCTCCTTGACGTGCAGAAAGTAGATTATGAGATCGCACCGGAAGAGATCAGCTTTTACCAGTATGGCCACCACCATTTCTGGGAGCGGGTCAACGATGCCTTCATTGGTGACAATTAATGCAAGTATATAAACTGATCGTGCAGAAGAATGACCCAGGCGAACTGAGTCATTTTTTGCTGAAAAAGGGCTTTTCCAGAAGAGCCGTCAACAATGCCAAGAACCGGGGCGGGATGCTGCTGGTCAACCACCACCGCCGCCACACTGGCTACCGCTTAAAGGAGGGGGACGTGGTCCACTTCCTGATGGGACAGGAGAAGGAAAATCCGGCCCTGCGCCCATCCGACAAGCCGCTTGAGGTGGTTGCTGAAGCCAGCGACTACTTGGTCGTCAACAAGCCGGCTGGCCTCTTGTCGATCCCGTCTGGCTTTCACCATGAGGATGCCGTGATCAACCGGGTGCTCAGCTACTTCCAAAAGCAGGGGGCTGACCCCGCCTACATCAAGCCACACATCGTGACGAGATTGGACCAGGATACTTCCGGTCTGGTTTTGCTGGGCAAGAACGCGATTGCCCATGACCGTTTCGCCAAATTGGGCAAGAACCGCTTTATCAAGCGCTACCACGCCATCGTGCACGGCAACTTCCCAGAAGACGAACTGACGGGGCTGATCGACAAGCCCTTGGCTAGGGTAGGCGAGACCGTCAAGCGGGAAGTCAACCCGAATGGGCAGAAATCGCTGACGGCCTACCGGGTCATTGACCAGGTCCCAGGGGCCAGCTTGGTTGAGCTCAGGCTGCTGACGGGGAGAACCCACCAGATCCGGGTGCACATGATGTCGCTGGGACACGTGCTCTTTGGGGATGACTTGTACGGGGCCAAGGACCATTTTGCCCGCCAGGCCTTGAACTGCTTCTATTTATCCTTCCCGGACCCCTTCAGCGGGAAGAAGCAGACGATCGAGCTGCCTGACCCCAAGGACATGCAGGACTTGTGGCGAAAGCTGCAAGAACAGGCCGGAAAGTAAGCAATAAGAAAAGTCCAGAGTCAGCTGACTCTGGACTTTTTGCATATATAATTGCTATTGATTCTTTTTCTTAATCTGCTTGTTTCGTCAATTAAAAGCGCTTGATCGCGGCCCAGGCAATGCCGCCAGCGGCCAGGAGGCCGAGGAGCGGCAGGACCAGGGAAGAGACAAAAGCGAAGAGGAGGCCAATGCCCAGCAGGAACATCAAGACCTTAAAGAGGCCGACGCCCAGCTTGAAGCAGAGCCACAATACAAACAAGAGACATAACAGCTCCAGCATTTTCTCACCGTCCTTATCCTATAAGAGGCAATCATAGCAGATTTTGCCAGCTTAGGCAAAGATTAAGCCGCAAGCAATTACGATAATCCCGAGGATGATCCGGTACCAGCCGAATGGCTTGAAGTCGTGGGTCTGCACGTACTTAAGCAGGAACTTGATTGACAGGTAGGCCACGATGAAGGAGACCACCAGGCCGACCAGCAGGATAGCCAGCTGGTTGCCGACGAAAACGTGTCCGGTCTTGAAGAACTTGACCAGCTTCAGCAGGGAAGCCCCAAACATGGTTGGGATGGCCAGGAAGAAGGAGAATTCCGTGGAAACGAAGCGGCTGCAGCCAATCAGCATGGCCCCTAAAATAGTAGCCCCAGAGCGGGAAGTCCCAGGAACCAGGGACAGAACCTGGAAGCAGCCGATCAGCAAGGCCGTCTGGTAGCTCAAGGAGTTCAGGTTGGTCAAGCTTGGCTCCTTCTTGGAGTAGTAGTTTTCCAAGATGATGAAGAGCACGCCGTAGATAATCAAGGTGGCTGAGATCACCTGCCAGGTAGTCGCGTGGGCTTCAAGCCAGTCGTTTAAGGGCAAGCCGATGATGACTGACGGCAGGACGGCCACGATGACCTTGAACCAGATCTGCCAGGTCTGGCCCTTTTCCCGGCTGCTCTTCTTTGGCGAGAAGGGGTTCAGCTTGTGGAAATAGATCACGATCACGCTGAGGATGGCTCCCAGCTGGATGACCACCATGAACATGTCGATGAAGGCCTTTGGCTGACTAAGCTTGACTATGTAGTCGGCCAGGTACAAGTGGCCCGTGGAGGAGATTGGCAGGAATTCCGTGATCCCTTCAACGATGCCGAGGATAATTGCTTTAAAGATATCTAACATAAAACTTCCTAACTATTCAGTAAACAAGACGCGGGTGCCTTCTGGCACTTGAATATTTTTGACCAATGGGGTCAGGCTGCCGTCAGCCGCGTTTCTGGCGTAGAGAGTCGCGTTGTTGGTGTTTTGGTTGGCCGCGACGATGTACGCTTCTTCTTCATCCCAGTTGAAGTCGCGGGGGAATTCGCCAAAAGTTGAAACTCTTTGGATCAGCTTCAGGGTGTGGTCAGCCTTGACTTCAAAGACGGCAATGGAGTCGTTGCCGCGGTTGGAGATATAGATGAAGCGGCCGTCCTTGGACATGCGGATGGCCGCGGCCCCGTTGTGCTTGTCCCAGTCAGCCGGGATCGTGGAGTAGGTGGCCACGTTCTGGAACATCCAGCTGGCTTCGTCAAACTTGACCACGTTGACCTGGCTTGAGAGCTCCCCGGCCACGTAGAAGTACTGGCCGCTTGGATCAAAGACCAGGTGGCGGGTGCCGAAGCCGTCCTCGTTCTGGTAGCTGGCCAGGTGGCTGAGCTTGCCGTCCTTAAAGGCGTAGAAGTCGACTCTGTCTTGGCCCAGGTCGCAGGAGACCAGGTGGCCGCCTGGCGTCTCATCGAAGTAGTGAGGGTGGGCGGTATCCTGCTCAGGCTTTGGCCCCAGGGCCCGGTCTTCGTGCTTGACCTGGTCCAGCAGGGTCAGCTGGCCTTGTTCGTCATAGCTGATCACGGACAGCATGCCAGTGTGGTAGTTGGCCGTGTAGAGCAGCCGCTTGTCCTGGTTGATGCCGACGTAGGCCGGGGATGACCCGTCGTGGATCAGCTGGCTGACCAGCTTGCCGCGGCGGTAGGCGGCGATGCCGCCTTGGCCGTTTTCGTTCTTGATGGTGAAGATCAAGTCGCCGGCCTTTTGAAAGTAGGTTGGGCCGCCAACTTTAACTACGTTCCGGCCTTGTTCAAGGTGGGCTTCATTGCCAGCGCCGATGAAGTCAAACTGATAGATGCCTTCAGATTCGTGCTTGGTGTAGCCACCAATTAAAATATGCATGTTAACCTCCTTAATCAATACACAAAAGTTCAACTTACATATTAATATGATAAGATGCAATTGTCGACAGTTCCTTAAGACGCGTTAAGAATTATTAAGCTTTTTTCTTGGCCGTGCTTCTTAAGTTGTGCTGGCTAGTATGTTAGAATTTAATCAGGTGATAAAAATGAAATGGATTTCTACTATTAAAAAAATTGGGCCAAAAGCAATCAGCCCAGAAGACCGAGTTGTTATTTTGTTTGGCGAAAGCGCCAATGAAGAGTTAGCTGACGTTTCCGTCATTCAAGAATTTGACGCGGACACCCCAGCTGCCAGCATCGTATTGAAGAAGGGCGATACCATCACGATTGACGGCATTACCTACGATATCGAATACACTGGCTCCCTGGTCAACAGCAACCTGAAGAAGCTGCAGCACGCAAGCCTCTTCTTCACGACTGAAGTGCCAAAGAAGCCAATGTCCAACGCTATCTACGTCGACTGCCCAGCCGACCAGGAAATGCCAGTCTTCAGAGTGGATGACGAAATCGTTTACGAACACCTTTAGAAGAGTGGCAAGATGAAGAAGAAGAAGGACAGCATCTTCACGCAGTGGGTGCTTGACAACCGCTTCAGCGTGGGCCTGATCAATATTTTTCTGTGTCTGGTCATCGTCCTGATCTTCAACAAGGTTTCCTTTGTCCTGAACCCAGTCAAGACCTTCATGTGGGCCATCCTGCCGCCAGTGATTTTAGCCTTGCTGCAGTACTACTTGATGAACCCGGTGGTGGACTGGCTTGAAAAGAAGTTCAAGGTGCCGCGGACGGTGACGATTCTACTGATTTTCGCCCTCGTCATCTGCTTCCTGGTTTGGATGATCAATACCCTGATTCCTTTGCTCCAGCACCAGATTCAGTCATTGATCGACAACTGGCCTTCAATTTGGAAGAATGCCTCTGAAACCGTGCAAGGAGTCCTCAAGGACCCCAGAATGGGGACGGTGCGTGCTTCCATCGACAAGCAGCTGGCCAGCCTCCAGAAGAACATGAGCCAAATTGGGGACAAAGCGATCGGCAATGCCCTGAGCAGCCTGACCAGCGCCGTAAACGTCGCGGCAACGGTCTTCATGACCCTGTTCACGGCTCCCTTTATCCTGTTCTTCATGCTCAAGGACGGGCACGAATTGCGGCCTTACCTGGTCAAGTTCGCGCCTGAGCGCTGGGAAAAGGCAACCAGCGAGCTGCTGCATGAGGTCAACGCGGCTTTGTCCTCTTATGTCAGAGGGCAGATGAGCGTGGCCTTCTGCGTTGGCATCATGTTCTTCATCGGCTATTCCATTATCGGCCAGTCCTATGGTGCGGCTTTGGCGATCTTCGCGGGATGCATGAACCTGATCCCTTATTTTGGGACCACGATCGGCTTGATCCCGTCTTTGATCGTCGCGGCCGTAACCTCCTGGTCAATGGTCTTGAAGGTTTTGCTCGTCTTTGCCATTGAACAGGTGATCGAAACCCGGGTGATCAGCCCGATGATCGTGGGCAACCGGATGAAGATGCACCCAGTGACGACCATCATCGTCATGCTGGGGGCAGGATCCGTCTGGGGCCTGTGGGGCGTAGTTGCCGGAATTCCTCTGTATGCCGTTTTGAAGATTTTTGTCAGTCGCTTCTACAACTACTACCGCAAGGTTTCACATTTGTACAACGATGACGGGGAAGCGGAGGCCAAGGCTGACTTAGGCGAAGAGCAGAAAGGAAAATAATGACCAATCATATTGTTTTGTTTGAACCGGAAATTCCGGATAATACGGGCAACATTGCCCGGACCTGCGCGGGGACCAATACCGTCCTGGACTTGATTGAGCCTCTGGGCTTCCAGCTGGACGACAAGCACCTCAAGCGGGCCGTCCTGGACTACGGCGGCGAGGTCGAGCTTCACCGCCACGACGACTTGCGCGCTTTCCTGGCCAGCCTGCCGGAAAACGCGGAGATGTACCTGATCTCCAAGTTCTCCAGCAAGTCCTATACGGACGTGGACTACACTGACGAGAGCAAGGACTACTTCTTCGTCTTCGGACGGGAAACGACTGGCCTACCTGAGACCTTTATGCGACAATATGAGGAACGCAACCTGCGCATCCCCATGTCTGACAAGATCCGGGCCTTCAACCTGTCCAACTCCGCGGCGATCGTGATTTTTGAAGCCCTGCGTCAGCAAGGCTTTCCAAATATGGAAAAGTCCCACCACTACGCCAACGACAAGCTGAAGGACGACTACAACCGGCCTGGCCGCTACCAGCGCAGCCTGGGGCACTAGGCCGGCTTCAGAAAGAAAATTAAAGAAATACACGAGGTATCAAAATGGATTTTAACAAGCAAACCCCAATCATTGTCCGCGCCTTCCACTATGACCTGCTGGACGAGCCAGAAGAAAAGAACGAAGTCAACGTAGCCATCCGCCAAGTGGTCGCAACCGCTGACGACGGCACTGAAGACACGGGTGAAGCGGGCGGCTATTACGAAGTTGCCGTTGTTTACGACGTGACTCCAGATGAAGAAAACTCCATTGAAATCTCCGGCGTGAACACCCAAGTAGTCCAATTGCTGGGCTACCACGGCGACGGCCAGGACCTGGACCAGGAAACCTACCGCCTGCTCAGCCGGCCATTGGTTGAGTACATTGAAACCTTGACTTACGAAGTAACGCAAGTTGCTTTGGAAGAACCAATCAACCTGGACTTCCAACCTAATTTTTAAGCGCTAAGCAGGTGAGTACATGCCTAAAAGAAAAAGGCAGGCAAGAAAAAAGAAAGCATCAACTAAAAAAACAGAATCATTGAACTGGGTGGTTACCGGGATTTTACTGATCTTGGTAGCCATTTTGGCGTTTTTGCGCTTTGGCTGGCTTGGCAATCAGACGGCCAACCTCCTGCGCCTGCTGGTCGGCGACAGCTACCTGCTCTTGGCGGGGCTCATGGCGATGTTTGGCTTGGTCATGCTGGTCTACAGCAAGCCGCCCCGCTTTGGCTTCAAGCGCAGCAGCGGCTTGGTCATGGCCTATCTGGCCCTGCTCGTGCTCTTCAGCAGCCGCTTCTTTTTGACCAGGGACGTCCACAGCGACTTCATGCTGGCCTTTAAGACGATCATGGGTGAGGAATTTGCCCGCGCCAACGTGACAGTCAAAGTCGGCGGCGGCTGGCTGGGCAGCCTCCTGTTTTCCTGGCTTTACCCGCTTTTGGGCGAGGCCGGCAGCAGCTGCCTGGCCGTCTTGGCCTTGATCAGCGGGATCTTGATGTTCTTTGACGTCAAGTTCCGGACCATCCTGGGCCTTTTTCAAAAAATCAGCCGGACCTTTATTGCCCAAACCCGGGATGGGGCCGGGCAGATGAAGAGCCACTATGACCAGGCTCGGGAAAAGCGCCAGGAGGCCCGCTTGCAGGCGGCTAAAGCCGCTCCTGAAGCAGAGTCGCCAAACCGGGCCAAGCTGCGCGACCCATTGGCTGGCCTTGGGCCGGTCAAAGACAAGATCAAGGACCAGGTCAAGGCCAAGCAGCCGGTTCCTGAAGAAGCGCCATCGCTGCCGACGATTCAAGTGGCCGAGCAGCACGCTGATCCCGATGACCTGCAGGTCACCCATTCCCTTGAGGCTGACGATTTGCCAAAGCCGCGCTCACGTGCTGAAGAAGACCAGAAGATGATCTTGGCCGACAGCCAGGTTGACCACGGCCTGGACCAAGAAGTGGAGCCAGCTGGGAGCGACCATTATGAATTGCCGCCGATCTCGCTGCTCAACCCGGTGAAGGCGAGCGACCAAAGCCAGGACAAGGACCTGATTGCCAGAAACACGGCGATTTTGGAAAAGACCTTCAACAGCTTCGGCGTCAAGGTTAATGTCAAAAAGGCGATTCTGGGGCCGACGATCACCCGTTATGAGGTGCAGCCGGCCGTTGGGGTCAAGGTATCCAAGATCGTCAACCTAGCCGATGACCTGGCCTTGGCCCTGGCTGCCAAAGACATCCGGATTGAAGCTCCGATCCCAGGCAAGCCGTACATTGGGATTGAAGTGCCCAACCAGAAGAGCACGGTCGTGGCCTTTAAAGAGGTCATGGAGCACCAGGATTCCAAGTCCCGCGAAGACCCCATGTGCGTGCCTTTGGGCAAGGACGTTACCGGCCAGATCATCAGCGCCAACCTGGCCAAGATGCCCCACCTGCTGGTGGCCGGGTCAACCGGCTCCGGCAAGTCCGTGGCCATCAACACCATTTTGACCAGCATCTTGATGAAGGCGCGGCCTGAAAAGGTCAAGCTGGTTCTGATCGACCCCAAGATGGTCGAATTGTCAGTCTACGCTGGCATTCCCCACTTGCTGATTCCCGTCGTGACCGATTCCAGATTAGCCGCCAAGGCCTTGAAGAAGGTCGTTGACGAGATGGAACGGCGCTACAAGATTTTTGCCGCGGGCAGCGTCCGCAACATGGACGAGTATAATGCCAAAGCCGAAGCCAACAACGCGGACAAGTCCAAGCCAGTCATGCCGGTGATGCCATACATCCTGGTCGTGGTCGACGAATTGAGTGACTTGATGATGGTCGGGGGCCACGAAGTCGAAGGCTCAATCGTCCGCTTGGGGCAGATGGCCCGGGCAGCCGGCATTCACATGATCCTGGCGACCCAAAGACCCAGCGTTGACGTCATTACTGGCCTGATCAAGGCCAACGTGCCATCCAGAATTTCTTTTGCCGTTTCCAGCGGGGTCGACTCCCGGACCATTTTGGACCAAGTCGGCGCCGAAAAATTGCTGGGCCGCGGGGACATGCTCTACATGCCGATCGGGGCTTCCAAGCCGGAAAGAATCCAAGGGGCCTACATCACGGTCGACGAGGTCGAGAACGTGGTTGACTGGGTCAAGAAGCAAAAGGAAGCGGACTACGATGAAGAGATGATTCCGCAGGCCGGAGACGAGGAGGAAGACAGCAAGAGCGAGGAGCCAGACGATGAGTACTACCAGCAGGCCGTCGACCTGGTCCGCCGCCAGCGCCAGGCTTCCGTCTCCATGCTTCAGCGCCGCTTTAGAATCGGCTACAACCGGGCCGCCCGGCTCATTGATGAAATGGAAGACCATGGCGTGGTCGGACCTTCAGAAGGGTCTAAGCCGCGCAAGGTCCTCCTGCCAGCTGAAGGACAAGACGAATAATGAACAATGACATGAATATTGCAATTGAAAAAAACGAAAAATTCACGACAGCCAATCTTGGCTGTTTTTTGCGCTTGCCGCTGACCCGCCACAACATGGCCTTTGCCTCCTTGCTGTGCCGGATGCAGATGGACGCCTCAAACGCCTACCCGTCAGTGGGCCAGCAGCTCTTGCGCTTGGAAGAACTGTATTCCATGCGCTTTGAGGCTACGGTCCAGCTGTATGGGAAGGACCTGATCCTGTCCTACCTGGCCGATTTTGTCGAGCCCCAGCAGATCCTGGACCCTGACTACACCTATGAGACCGTCATGGAGACTTTTGCCAAGCTGGTCACGGGGCCGCTGCTCAGCAAGGAAGTTCTGGAATTGGCCCAAAGACAGCTGGCCGATGACTACCAGACCCTGATGGCTGAGCCAAGCAACTATGCCCTGGCGGCCTTCTTTGACAACTGGTACGCCAGCCAGCCCGACTATGCCAGCTCCTTCATGGGGCCGATTGACCTGATTGAAGACGCGACGGTGCAAGAGATGAACCGTTTCGTGGCCAGCCTGCCGGCCATGCCGGTCGTCTTTTTGGGCAATGCCTATGACAAGGGACAAGTCGAGCGTCTGGCCAAAAAGTACTTCAACTACAAGGGGCTGACCCGCGAATTCGCAGACAATGCCTTAAGAATCAAGGCGCCAAAGCTTGACCTTGAAAAAGCCGAAGTTCAGGGCAACCAGCAGGCCCAGCTCTTTTTAGGCTATGCCTATAGCGGGGCGGGCAATTTGCCAGACCAGATCACTGGCCTGGTCCTGCGCCACTATTTAACCGGCGAGCAGTCTTCCCGCCTGTTTACCAAGGTCCGCGAGGAGAATGGGGCGGCTTACGCGGTTGAGTCCAGCTGGTTTGTCGATAATTCCCTCTTTTTGATCAACGCGGGTTTGGATCCGGAAAAAGTGGACCGGGCCAAGCAGATCATTGTTGAGGAAATGAAGAAGGTTGCCGCGGGCCGGATCGATCCTGGCCTGCTCAAGCAAAGCAAGCAGGCGCTGGTCAACCAGACCCTGTTAGGCCAGGACCAGGAAAGCTGGCTGCTCTCCAAGCAGCTGCGCAGGGAGCTGAAGCCAGAGTACGCGGCTTTTGACCAGATCAAGGCAGCCAAGGCCGTGACGGTCAACAAGCTGCGCGAGTTTGCCCAAAAGCTGATTTTGAATGAAAGCTATGTATTAAGATGATAAAACCGACGATTATTAAGAAAAACTACCCGTCCGGCTTCAAGGCTGAGATCATCCTCCGCCCCGGCTTCAACCGCCGCTTCATGGGGATCATCGTCGACTTTGGCTCAAGCGACGACCAGCCCGTGCCCGGCTTGGCCCACTTTTTGGAGCACAAGCTGTTCGCGCAGGAGTCAGGCGACCTGTCCCTGGAATTTGAGAAGCTGGGCAGCGACGTCAATGCCTTTACCTCTTTCAACGAGACCATGTATTACGCCAGCGGGGTAAAGAACGTGGCGCCGACGATCGACCTGCTGTTTGATTTGGTCGGCAAGCCCTACTTTACCGATGAAAACGTCAAGAAGGAAATTCCGATCATCCAGCAGGAGCTGGCCATGTACCAGGATGAGCCGGACTGGCCCCTGGGGGATGTATTGATGCGAAGCGTTTATGGCGACAGCAACCTGGCCATTGACGTAGCCGGGACTAAGGAGTCCATAGCCAGCGTCGACAAGAAAAAGCTGCAAAAAGCCTATGATGACAACTACCTGGCTGGCCGGATGTCCTTCGTGGCCTGCGGCGATTTCTCAGACAACCAGGTCAAGACCATCTTCCGCCAGGTCGGTCATTTGCAAGAAACGCTCATCAAGCCAGGGAGAGGACCGCAGGCGGGCAAAAAGGTCAGGAACAAGCGCCAGCCGAAGGAGCCCCTAGTTCTTTCCGGGGGGAGCGTGCCATTGTTTGCCGTCTGCCTCAACTTGAAAAACTTTAAGAAAGTGTTAGACAGTCAGGACCTGGCCCAAATTCTCCTGGAAATCATGTTAGAATCAAAATTGGGCTCAGCCAGTGCCTGGTATGCTAAAATGCGCCGTGGCCAGCTGCTCAACCAGCCGCTCCAGATCAACGTCACCTATACCCGCCAGGGCAACTATGCCGTGATCATGGGGATGAGCCCAGATGCCCGGAAGGTAATTTCCGCCATCAAAGAAGAACTGGCCCCCAAGGCCCTGTTTGCTGCCAGCAAATTGCCTGCCATGCGGGAGTTCTTCAACCTGCAAAAGCGGGTCTGGCTGGCCCAGACCGTCCGCAGCCTGAACAATATCGCGGGCTTGGCGGTGGAATTGGCCGAAGAGAGCCTTGACGATGAGGATCTTTTTGAGAACGTGGCCAAGATGCAGGCTTTGAATTTTGACGAATACTGCAATTTCTGTGCCAGTCTGCTGGACAAGGCGGGCTTTTACTCAGCCTTGATCGAAGTGGATGACGCGGACGAGGAAAAAGACGAAAACGACGAGGAAGAGGACTGATAAACGCAATGAAACGCGCGATCATCTTTGGGGCGACCGGCGGGATCGGCCAGGCAATTGCCAAGCGCTTGGCCAAGTCCGGCTGGTCCCTTTATCTGCATTGCAATTCCAACTGGAACGAGGCGGAGAATCTGGCCACCAGTTTAATGGACCAATATCCCAGCCAGGACTTTCTGCCAATTAAGCTGAACTTCTTGGCTGAAGACGAGGAGCTGCTGGCTTTTGTCAAGGGCTTGCTGCCGGTCAACGCGGTCGTATTTGCCCAAGGGATTACCAACTATGACTTTTTGGGCCGGCAGAGTTCAGAAATCATTGACCGGATCATCAAGGTCAACCTGGAAAACCCGATCAAGCTGACCAAGATGCTGGAAGACCAGCTGCTCAAGCACGATCACAGCCGGATCGTCTACTTGGGGTCGGTCTATGGCGGCCAGGGGTCAGCCATGGAGGCGGTCTACAGCGCCACTAAGGGCGGGATCTCCCGCTTTGCCCAGGCCTATGCCCGGGAAGTGGCCTCGAGCCGCTTCACGGTCAATGTGGTCGCGCCTGGGGCCGTCAATACGGCCATGAATGCCATGTTTTCCGCGGAAACCCTGGATGAGCTGGCTGAGGAGATTCCAGCAGGCCATTTGGCCAAGCCAAAGGAAATTGCTTACTGGGTCGACTGCCTGTTGAATCCCGAAAGCGATTACTTGACAGGGCAAACCATCTATGTTACCGGGGGATGGCTAGAATAATCAAGTTATTGTGCTATAATTGGTAATCAGATTTTAAGTTTTTGAAGAGGTTAACAATGTCAGGCATCGGAGAGAAGTTACGCAAAGCAAGAGAGGCCAAAGGCCTTTCCATTTCAGATATTGAAAAGACGACCAAGATTCAAAGCCGCTACTTGGAAGCGATCGAAAACAATGAATTCGACAAGCTTCCAGGCGACTTTTACGTACGGGCCTTCATCCGCCAGTACGCCCAGATCGTTGGTCTTGACGGCAAGGAGCTACTGAATGAGTATTCTGAAGCGCCAGCCAATGAAGTTTCAAACGAAGACTACGCTGAGGCAGAGCAGCCAGCTGAAGAGGAAGAAGCAGAGCCGGAAAAACCGGAAGAACCTGAGCCAAAGGCAGAGCCAGAGCCAAGATACGAAGCCCCGGCCCGTCCAGCTGCCCCGCAGGCACCAAGAAAGCCAGCAGAAAACCGCGGAAGCGACAATGCCAAGTGGCGCCGGCTCGTGCCGCGCTTGGCCATCGGCTGCGGGATCGCTTTGCTGGTCCTGGTAGCCGCCATTGCTTTTGCCAACTCCCGCAAGGGGCAAAATACTGCCGGTGAGGGTGCTTCAGGCTCAAGCGTGACGATTTCTTCCAAGAAGAAGTCCTCAAAGAAGAGCAGCTCAGCCTCATCATCAAGCAAGAAGAAGACCAGCGCGGTCAAAGTGGCCAAGCTTGGCGGCAATGCTTACCGCGTCACTGGCCTGAAGAGCTCAGCGCCATTGGTTGTCCGTTCAAGCAGTCAAAGCATCTACTACTACGTTTCAGTCAACAACGCGATCACCAACCAAGGCACCCTGCAGTCTGGTGAAAAGCACACTGAGAGCGTGAAGAACAACTCAACCGTGATCGTCTACCTGGGCACGGACACTGGCGTCAGCGTAACGGTTGCCGGCAAGAAAATTCCGTTCACGCCAGTCAACGGCACCAGCCGCCTGACGATCTACTTGGGCAAGGAAAGCTCAAGCAGCCAGTCCAGCTCAACGACGCACCAAAGCAGCACGCAGAGCAGCTACAGCTCAGCAAGCCGCTCACAAGCTTCAAGCTCATCGTCACGTGCTGTACAAAGCAGCCAAAGCCATGCAAGCTCAGCTTCATCCGCGTCATCATCAGCAAGCAGCCAGCAGTCCAGCAGCCAGAAGGACACTTCAAGCTCATCTCAAAGAGTCAACGCTGCTAAGAGCAGTGCTCCAGCAGTCAGCTCATCCAGTTCAGCTGCTTCCAGCAACAAGTAAGTCAAACTGAATATCGAAACAAGAACAAGCAATATTAGTGAGGGTTAATAAGAAATGAATTTACCAAACAAACTGACCGTTTTCCGGATCTTCCTGATCCCTGTCTTTATGCTGCTGATCATTTGCGGCTGGCCAGCAGGCTCATTCACGCTTGCCGGCACGACCATCTACTGGAGCAGAGTAGTGGCCATGATCGTTTTTGCCGTAGCTTCAGCAACTGACTGGTTTGACGGCCACATTGCTCGTTCACGCAACATGGTTACCAACTTTGGGAAGTTTGCCGACCCATTGGCGGACAAGATGCTGACCATGACCGCCTTCATCTTCTTGGTATCCTTGAACCTGGCTCCAGCTTGGATCGTAGCTATCATCGTCTGCCGTGAGCTGGCCGTAACTGGCTTGCGGCTGATCGTCGTTGAAAACGACGGGGAAGTTATCGCGGCCAAGATGCCAGGCAAGATCAAGACGACTTGCCAGATGCTGTCAATCATCTTCCTGCTTTTTGGCGACATCTTCCACATTGGGACGGTTCTGCTGTGGCTTGCCCTGATCTTCACCATCTACTCAGGGATTGACTACTTCCGTGGCTCATGGAGCGTCTTCAAAGGCTCAATGTAATTATGATTAGAAGTTGCCCTTAAACGGGCAGCGCTTTAAAACACCCATCGTTAGATGAGTGTTTTTTGTTTGGTTTTGAAAAAGCTTTACGCAGCCTTGGGGGCACAGTTGGGTACTTTTCGAGACTTGATTTTGGCAAAACCACGCGCCAGGTTCCCCGCAACCAATGCCGCTTATCCAAGGCAGCTCTTTTTTGGCAGATTCGCTGTTTTTTCGGTAAAAAGGGGCTGTTTTCGTGTAATAGTAGGTGGAGGGAAATTATTTTGAACTGCTGTTCGCTTTTTTCTTGCATTTACGCATGAGTTCAAAGTATAATACATTTAGTGAAAATCTCCAGGAGGTTACAATTTGGCTAAAGATGAAAAGCAAGCCGCTCTTGAAGCTGCTTTAAAGAAAATTGAAAAGAACTTTGGTAAGGGTGCCGTAATGCGGATGGGCGAAAAGGTTGATACCCAGATCTCAACCGTTCCATCAGGCTCATTGGCACTGGACGCGGCCCTTGGCGTGGGTGGCTATCCCCGGGGCAGAATCGTGGAAGTCTACGGGCCGGAATCATCCGGTAAGACCACGGTTGCCCTGCACGCCGTGGCTGAAGTGCAGAAGCGCGGCGGCACGGCTGCCTATATCGATGCCGAAAACGCCATGGACCCAGCTTACGCTGAAGCCTTGGGCGTCGACATTGACCAATTGATTCTGTCGCAGCCAAACACTGGTGAAGAAGGGCTGCAGATCGCTGACACCCTGATTTCCAGTGGGGCTATTGACATTGTGGTCGTTGACTCTGTTGCGGCCCTTGTCCCACGGGCGGAAATTGAAGGCGAAATGGGCGACTCCCACGTTGGCCTGCAGGCCCGGCTGATGAGCCAGGCCCTGCGCAAGCTGTCCGGGACTATTGCCAAGACCAAGACCATCGCCATCTTCATCAACCAGATCCGTGAAAAGGTTGGCGTCATGTTCGGCAACCCGGAAACTACTCCAGGCGGCCGCGCCCTGAAGTTCTACTCAACCATCCGGCTGGAAGTCCGCCGGGCTGAGCAGATCAAGCAGGGGGCCAACGTGATCGGCAACCGGGTCAAGATCAAGGTCGTAAAGAACAAGGTCGCTCCGCCATTCAAGGTAGCCGAAGTCGACATCATGTACGGGCAGGGAATCTCCCAGTCCGGTGAGCTGCTGGATATGGCGGCTGACCAGGACATCGTGGACAAGGCCGGCTCATGGTACTCCTACAAGGGCGAAAAGATCGGCCAAGGCCGGGAGAACGCCAAGAAGTACCTGGAAGAACACCCAGATATCTATGAGGACATCCAAGGGCAAGTCCGCAAGGCTTACGGCATTGACGCTGAATCAATTGCTGACCGTGAAAACCCAGAGAAGATCAAGGAAAAGCGGGAAAAGGAAGCCGACGGCAAGGCCAAGGCAGCTGACAGCAAGCAGGAGAAGGATCCTGAGCCAGTTGCCAAGGACGACAAGGCCCAAGGCTAATAAGAAGGCCAGAGCTCATCGGCAGCTCAATCTTAAGGATAAGGACCAGCCAAGCGGCTGGTCCTTATCCTTTTTTGATGTTGGTCGCCAGTTAATGTAGATTGACTAGACCCCAGATATAAATTATGATTAACTATGTGCGAATAATTCTAGAAATAAGGGCGACGAAACTATGACGAATACAACTTTGATTCTCGCAGGAGTCGCTGTAATTTTTCTTATTTCGATTGTCGTGGGATTCTTGATCGGCTACGGGGTGCGCAAGCACCTCTGGGAAAGCAAGGCGGCCAACGCCCGGCATGACGCCGACCATATTTTGGCTGACGCCAGGGCGGAAGTTGAAACCGCCAAGGCTGAGGTTTTGGCCCAGAAGCAGGCAGCTGAAGCCGTCAAGCGGGATGCTGAAACTGACAAGAAGGCCAAGATCCTGGAAGCCCAGGAAGAGATCAGGGATTACCGGCAGAAAGTTGAAGACGAGCTCAATGTCCGCCGCGATGAAGCGGCCCGCAAGGAGAACCGTCTCCAGCAGAAAGAAGATACCCTCGATCACCGGAGCAGCATGCTCGATGACCGGGAAAATCAACTCACACAAAAGAAGAACCAAATCAAGCAGCAAGAGGAGCGGGTCTCCCAGAAGCTGGCTGAGGCGGATGAACTGGTGGCCCAGCGTCAGGCCAAGCTGCTGGAAGTAGCGCGCTTGGACGAGGATGAGGCCAAGAAGCTGGTCCTGGCCAACGTTTCTGACCACTTGGTCAAGGAAAAGGCCGACATGATCCGGGCCAATCAAGAAGAGATTGATGCCAAGGCGGATCGCTATGCCCACCAGGTCATTATCGATGCCATCCAAAGCAGCGCGGCGGACACGGTCGCTGAAACCACGGTTTCCGTGGTGGATCTGCCAAACGATGACATGAAGGGTCGGATTATCGGCCGCGAAGGGCGGAACATCCGCTCCTTTGAGGCCATGACCGGGGTCGACTTGATCATTGACGATACGCCAAAGACGGTCACCCTGTCTGGCTTTGACTCGATCCGCCGGGAAGTAGCCAAGCGGGCTTTGCAGAAGCTGATCAAGGATGGCCGCATCCATCCGGCCCGCATCGAAGAGATGGTTGACAAGGCCCGCAAGGAAGTCAATGACGACATTTACGAGGCTGGTGAAAGTGCCCTGATGGAACTGGGCATCCACCGGATGAACCCAGAACTGGTTAAGACCCTGGGTCGCCTTAAGTACCGGACTTCCTATGGCCAGAACGTCTTGGCCCACTCAATCGAAGTCGGCAAGCTGGCCGGCACGATGGCCGCTGAGCTTGGTTTGGATGAAAAATTAGCGGTTCGCGCGGGATTATTACACGATATTGGCAAGGCGATTGACCACGATATTGAAGGTTCCCACGTTGAAATTGGTGTTGAACTGGCACGCAAGTACCATGAACCTGACTTGGTAGTCAATGCGATCGCGGCTCACCACGGCGATGTGCCAAAGCTGTCCTTTATCGCGGAACTGGTTGTTGCGGCTGATACGATTTCATCAGCCCGCCCAGGTGCAAGAAGCGAGAGCTTGGAGAACTACATCCGCCGCTTGACTGAACTGGAAGACATTGCTGGCAGCTATGACGGCGTCAAGCAGGCTTATGCCATCCAGGCCGGACGCGAAGTCCGCGTGATGGTTGAGCCGGGCAAGATCTCTGATGAGCAGACGACCGTTCTGGCCCACGAAATTCGTGACCGGATCGAGAAGGAACTCGATTACCCAGGCAATATCAAGATTACAGTAATACGTGAGAAACGAGCAGTTGCCGTTGCAAAATAAAACTAAAGGGGTCCAGTTGACTGGATCCCTTTTTTGCTGATATTATTTCTTTTCTTTTGTTTTTGCCTTTATTTTTTCCTGGCGACTGGCTTTTTAGGTCAATTATCGCTAAAATTGCTTGTGAATTTGGCGAAAAGGCCGACAACTTGTATAATGTTTCTAGTTTATTAAGAAAGTTGCGTTACATGTTTAAGATTATCGTTGACCTCTTTTTGATGGTCATTATCCAAGCGGCGATCACCCCCTTTATCCGGCGTCTGGCCTTCGTTTTAGGGGCGGTCGACAACCCCAATGCCCGGCGGGTGAACAAGAAGCCAATGCCCACCATTGGCGGCTTGGGGATTTTTGTTACCTTTAACATCGGGGCTTTCATCCTCTTGCGCGAGCAGTTTCCGACCCATGAGCTGTTTTCGGTGCTGCTGGCTTCAAGCGTCATTATTTTGACGGGGATGATCGATGACATTTTAGAACTTAAGCCGGGGCAAAAAATGGCTGGCATCTTTGTCGGGGCCATGATCGTCTACTATTTGGCGGGCATTCAAATGAACGTGATCAATATTCCCTTTACCCACCGCAGCTTCTACCTGCCGTGGTACTTAAGCCTGCCGATCACGATTTTCTGGATTCTGGCCCTGACCAACGCCGTCAACCTGATTGATGGCCTGGATGGGCTGGCTAGCGGGGTATCCTGCATTTCCCTGTTGACGATGGGGATCGTGGGCTACTACTTCTTGAGAAACCAGGGCCTGTACGTGCCGATTGCCTGCTTCATGCTGGCCGTCTGCCTGATTGGCTTTTTGCCTTACAATTTCAATCCGGCAAAAATCTTCCTGGGTGACACCGGGGCCTTGTACCTGGGCTTCATGATCGCGGTCCTGTCTTTGAAAGGGCTCAAGAACGTGACCTTTATCTCCCTCTTGGTGCCGGTGCTCATCCTTGGCGTGCCGATTTCAGACACGGTCTATGCGATGATCCGCCGCAAGCTCAACAAGCGGCCGATTTCCCAGGCGGACAAGCACCACCTCCACCACCAGCTGATGAGTCTAGGCTTGACCCAGCGGCAGACGGTCTTGGTCATCTATGCCTTGTCTTTGATCTTCTCCTTCGTGTCCATGCTGGCCCTCTTATCGCCGGGCTGGGCGATGACGCTTTTGATCATCGGCTTGCTGGTGGCCGTGGAGCTTTTCGTGGAGTCAATTGGGCTTTTGGGTGAAAAATACAAGCCGCTGACCCACTTGATCAGCCACCTGGTGCTGGGCTCAACCAAGCATCAGGAGCCAAAGGTCGAAGTCTGGCACCAAGGGCAGGCCAAGCCGGAGCAGCTCAAGCACGAAGTCCAGCCGCCTGCTGGCAAAAAGACCAAAAGCAAGCAAAAGCATAAGAGCTAGCATGCAAAAGCACGCCGCGTTCGCGGCGTGCTTTTTTAGCCTTGTTCGTGATAGTTGAAGTCCTTGAGCGGAATTTCATTGTAGCGCTGATCGCCTTCAAGGAAGTCGATCTTGCCGGCCATGAGGTCGGTCAGCTTGGCCTCAAAGACCGCGACCTGGTCCAAGTCCAGGAAGACGGAAATCGTGATGTCAGCCGCGTACTCCCGGCTTTCCACGAAGATGTCCGCTTCTTCCAAGTAATGGTTGATCTCGTCGTAGCGGTTGTAGGGAATGGCAAAAATAATTTCCTGCTGCATGACCCGCTTGACCACGCCGATCGCCTCGGCAGCCGAAGTGACGGAGTTGGAATAAGCCCGGATCAGGCCGCCGGCGCCCAGCTTGATCCCGCCAAAATAACGGGTGACGACGACCGCGACGTTCTTGAGCTTCATGAGCTGCAGGGCCTTGAGCTCGGGGATGCCGGCCGTGCCGGAAGGCTCGCCGTTGTCTGAGGCCTTGACCTGCTCGTCGTTTAGCCCCAGGGTGTAGGCGTAGGTGTTGTGGGTGGCGTCGTGGTACTTCTTGGACACCGCCGCGATAAAGTCCTTGGCCTCTGCCTCGCTGGTCACCCGGCCCATCGTGGCGATGAAGCGGCTCTTTTTGATGACCAATTCGTGGTCGCCATTTTCTTTAATCGTTAAAAAATCTGCTTTATTTGACAAAAAATTGGCCTTCTTTCGTGTATTAGCTTATAGGGGGGATTTTTTATGAAAAAATTAAGCGATTACGCCGGCCGCCAATGGCCGGCTGACGTCTTGGATAATAGCATAAAAGGGCAAGTCGTGGCAATTCCGGCCATTCAGGACGGAATCTGCCAGCGCTGCGGGAGTCGGGTCAGCGAAAAATTGCCCAGCGGCCAGCTGTATTGCCGCGGCTGCGTCGGGATCGGGCGTCTGGATGCCGGTCAGCTGCTCGTGCGCTGCCCGGCCCAAAGCGGCTTTCCCAAGTCAGAAAATGGCGGCCTGGTCTGGCAAGGGCACTTGCAGCCAAGGCAGGAAGAGGTTTCCAAGGCCCTGCTTGCGGCCTATAAAGAGCGGCGTGACATCCTCGTGCACGCCGTGACTGGGGCAGGGAAGACGGAGATGATCTTCCCGCTCTTGGCCGCCGCCTTGGCTGAAGGCGGCCGGGTCTGCCTGGCCACGCCCAGAATCGACGTGGTCAACGAGCTTTATCCGCGCCTGTCAGCGGCTTTTGCCGTCACGATTGGCAAGTATCATGGCCGCGAGGAAAAGGAAGCGGCCAATGAGCAGCTGGTTCTGGCCACGACCCACCAGCTGCTCAAGTTCTACCAGGCTTTTGACCTCTTGATCATCGATGAGGTCGACTCTTTTCCATACGCGGGCAGTCCGCAGCTGCATTTCGCGGCCAAAAATGCCGTCAAGGAGACGGGCTGCCGGGTCTTTTTGACGGCTACGCCCACCAGCGATCTGCTGGCCGAGGTCAAAAAGGGCAATTTGGCCATCGTCCGCCTCAACCGCCGCTTTCACGGGGGCCTGTTGCCCGTGCCGCGGCGGGACTTCTACGTCAGACCCTTCTTAAGGGGTGGGCGCTTGCATCCGAAAATGGCCCGGCAGATCGTCAAAGCCGTCAAGGCCGGTCACCCGCTCTTGGTCTTCGTGCCCAGAATCGCCGAAATTCCGGCCTACCTGGCCGCGGTCAAGGCAATCAAGGACTTGGGGCCGGTCCGCCTGGCCGGCGTTCACGCGCAGGATCCAGACCGCCTGGAGAAGGTGGAGGCCTTCAGAAAAGGGGAGCTGGACCTCTTGCTGACGACGACCATCCTGGAGCGGGGCGTTACTTTCAAGCATGTCTGGGTCATCATCATTGCCGCTGACGACGCGATCTACCCGCCGGCCAGCCTGGTGCAGATTGCCGGCCGAGTGGGGCGGGATAAGGACGATCAGACCGGCCTGGTTTTGTTTTGCTATCACAAATATACCAGGGCTATGCGGGAGGCCATCCGCCAAATCAAGGAGATGAACGGAAAATGACGGCATGTCTGCTATGCGGGCAAGAGCAGGCTGAGCAGCTGGATTTTGCCCAATTGCTCTTGCCTTTTTTGCTAAAAGGAGAAAATGCTTCCGCTTGCGGCCAGCAATTGCCTCAGCCTGGCCGCCTGTGCGCCAGCTGCCAGGCAAATTTCGCCTTGATTGGTCCCGTTTTTTGCCCCCAGTGCGGGCGAAAGCAAGCGACCAGCGAGCGCTGCTTTGACTGCAACAAGTGGCAGCGGGTCTATCACGGGCAAGTCTTGCTCAACCACGCTCTTTATGCCTATAACGACGCCTTTCACGACTTGATGGTGGCCTATAAGCGCTATGGCGACTATGCACTTAGGGAAGTTTTGCAAGTGCTCGTTGCCCCCGCTTTGGCAAAAATGGATTATGATTATTACATACCCATTCCCACTTCCCCTGAACACCAGGCGAAGCGTAAGTATGATACGATCCAGGCGATTTTTGCCAACCTGGTTTCCTTGACGCCGGCCTTAAGCAAGCTGCCCGGCAGCCAGGCCCAGGGCGAAAAGGGCAAGAGAGCCAGGATGGAGGCCCCGCAGAAGTTCGTCCTTAATCCGGCCTTTAGCGGCCAGTTATCTGGCAAAGTTCTCCTGCTGGACGACATCTATACGACGGGGCGGACCCTGTATCACGCGCGGGACAAGCTTTTGGAGGCTTTTCCACAAATTTGGATCGAAAGTTTTGCAATAAGTCACTAAAAGTTTCACAAAGCGCTTACAAGTTTGGTATAATATGGGTGTAAAGAAACCGCGCAAGCGGGAAAGGAGATACTTATTATGTTAAAGTACAATGTTCGTGGCGAAAATATTGAAGTTACTCAAGCTTTGAGAGACTACGTTGAAAAGCGTCTGAAGAAGTTGGAAAAATACTTCGAATTGGACCAAGACGTAATCGCTCACGTTAATTTGAAGGTATACCGTGACCACTCAGCTAAGGTCGAAGTTACTATCCCGCTTCCATACCTGGTTTTGAGAGCTGAAGAGACGACGGATGACATGTACCGCAGCATTGACTTTGTTTCTGAGAAGCTTGAACGCCAAATCAGAAAGTACAAGACTCGCGTAAACCGCAAGAGCCGCGAAAAGGGCGTAACTGAATTCTTCGTTCCAGAAGCACCTGAAGCCGCAGAAGCTCCTGAAGAAGAAAAGGCGCCAATGTTCAAGATTGTCCGCAACAAGCGCGTCAACTTGAAGCCAATGGACCCAGAAGAGGCCATCTTGCAAATGGACATGCTGGAACACGACTTCTTCGTCTTCCAAGACGCGGAAACCAACGGCACCAGCGTTGTCTACCGTCGCAACGACGGCAGCTACGGCCTGATCGAAACCAACGAATAAGTCCGCTGGCTTGATCTAAATCAATCTGAATACCAGCCGTAAAGGCAAAGCAGGGCACGAGGCCGACTCGGGTCCTGCTTTATTTTGTATAATGTTTTAAATTTGCTCATTTACATGTTAAAATTATTCTGTGTTTTTAGACTTAATATCAATAATAAGGACGATTAGATGGCAAATATTTTAAAGAAGTTATATAACGCTGACAAACGAGAGTTGAAGCGCTTTGAAAAAATTGCTGCACAGGTTGAAAGCCATGCAGATGAAATGGCCGCGCTTTCTGATGAGGAGCTGCAGGCCAAGACTCCGGAATTCCGCGACCGTCTGCAAAAGGGTGAGACTTTGGATGACCTGCTGCCTGAAGCTTTCGCCGTAGCCCGGGAAGGGGCCAAGCGAGTTTTGGGTCTGTATCCTTTCCACGTGCAAATCCTTGGGGGGATTGCCCTGCATAAAGGCAACATCGCCGAAATGATGACTGGTGAAGGCAAGACCTTGACCGCCACCATGCCGGTTTACCTGAATGCCTTGACTGGCAAGGGCGTGCACGTGGTAACGGTCAACGAGTACCTGTCCAGCCGTGACGAGACCGAAATGGGCCAGCTCTACCGCTGGCTGGGGCTGACGACTGGTCTGAACATCAGCACCATGTCTTCAGAAGAAAAGCGGGCCGCCTATGCCTGTGACGTTACCTACTCAACCAACTCCGAACTGGGCTTTGACTACCTGCGGGACAACATGGTGGTCTACAAGGAACAAATGGTTCAAAGACCTTTGAACTACGCGATCCTCGACGAAGTTGACTCCATCCTGATCGACGAAGCCCGGACGCCTTTGATCATTTCCGGTGAAGCTGAACAAGCCAACGCCGACTACATCAGAGCTGACCGCTTCGTCAAGAAGCTGGTAGAAGACAAGTCAGATGATGACGCCGATGACGATGAAGACCACGGCGACTACAAGATCGACTGGCCAACCAAGACCATTTCCCTGACCCGGACTGGGATTCAGAAGGCCTGCGACCACTTTGGCCTGAAGAACCTGTACGACGTTGAGAACCAGAAGCTGGTCCACCACATCGACCAGGCCCTGCGCGCCAACTACATCATGCTCAAGGACATCGACTACGTCGTGCAAGACGGCGAGGTTTTGATCGTTGACTCATTCACGGGCCGCGTCATGGAAGGCCGCCGCTACTCAGACGGCCTGCACCAGGCCATCGAAGCCAAGGAAGGGGTCAAGATCCAGGAAGAATCCCAGACCCAAGCCACCATCACCTACCAGAACTACTTCAGAATGTACAAGAAGCTGGCCGGGATGACGGGGACGGCCAAGACCGAAGAAGAAGAATTCCGTGAAATCTACAACATGGAAGTCATCACGATTCCAACCAACCGGCCGGTCATCCGCCAGGACATGCCAGACCTGCTGTACCCGACTCTGGATTCCAAGTTCAACGCGGTCGTCAAGGAGATCAAGGAGCGCCACGCCAAGGGCCAGCCAATCCTGGTCGGGACGGTCTCCATTGAATCTTCAGAGCGCTTGAGCAAGATGCTGAACCAAGAGCACATTCCGCACGCGGTCTTGAACGCCAAGAACCACGCCAAGGAAGCGGCAATCATCATGAATGCCGGTCAGCGCGGCGCGGTAACGATCGCCACCAACATGGCCGGGCGTGGGACTGACATCAAGCTTGGGCCTGGCGTCAAGGAACTGGGCGGCTTGGCCGTGATCGGGACTGAGCGGCACGAATCGCGCAGAATCGACAACCAGCTGCGGGGCCGGTCTGGCCGGCAGGGTGACCCGGGCTATACCCGCTTCTACCTGTCTTTGGAAGACGACTTGATGAAGCGCTTTGGGGGCGACCGGGTCAAGGACTTCCTGGACCGCTTGTCCGACAACGATGACGACAAGGTCATTGAAAGCCGCCTGATCACCCGCCAGGTTGAATCCGCCCAAAAGCGGGTTGAAGGGAACAACTACGACACCCGTAAGCAGACTCTGCAATACGACGACGTAATGCGGATCCAGCGTGAGATCATCTACGGCGAGCGGATGCAGGTCATCGATGAGCAGAAGTCTTTGAAGTCAGTCTTGATGCCGATGATCCACCGGACCATCGACCACCAGATCGACATGTTCACCCAAGGCGACCGCAAGACTTGGCGCCTGGACTCACTGCGCGACTTTATCGTCTCCTGCCTGGCAGATGAAGACTACGTTGACGACCAGATCGACTTCAAGACCTTCACCCCGCAAGAGCTGAAGCAGCAGCTGTACGATTTGGCTGAAGAAAACTACCAGGAAAAGGAAGCTGCCTTGGCGGATCCAGAACAGATGCTGGAATTTGAAAAGGTGGTCATCCTGCGCGTGGTCGACGAGCACTGGACCAACCACATTGACGCCATGGACCAGCTGCGCCAGTCAATCGGCCTGCGCGGCTACGGCCAGCTCAACCCATTGGTTGAATACCAGGACTCTGGCTACAACATGTTTGAAGAAATGATCGGCGATATTGAATTCGATACCACCCGGCTCTTCATGAAGGCACAGATCAGAGACAATCTGACCCGTTAAGCTTTTTTAACAAGGCTGAATATTTGATTAAGGGGAGGCGAAAGCCGCCTCTTTTTCTTTATTAACGCCGCGAAAACTGCAATAATTAAAGAGCATAGAAAAAGCAAACAAACTACCGCGAGACTTAGAAAGCAGGTATAGCAAAGATATGGAAATGGAAATTAGTGACATCCAAAATGCCATTGATGAATTGCAAGTGCGTTTAAACCACTTCAGGGGGTCTCTTTGACTTCGATGGCATCAGCGAAAGCATTGGCATCAATGAGCAGAAGATGGCCGAGCCGGACTTTTGGAATGACCAGGAGGCCGCCCAGAAGCTGATCGGGGAGACCAACGTGCTTAAGGAAAAGCGCGACTCCTTTGCGGCTTTGGAAAAGAGCCTGGGAGACTTGGAAACTTCGCTTGAGCTTTTGCGCCTGGAGCCGGATCCGGATTTGCAGGCAGAAACGGAAGCTTCTTTAGCCCAGGTCCAGGACCAGTTCCACCAGTACGAGCTGAACCTCCTTTTGTCAGGTGAGTACGACGGCCACAATGCCATGATGGAGATTCACCCAGGGGCCGGCGGCACTGAAGCCATGGACTGGGGGAACATGCTGCTGCGGATGTACCAGCGCTACTGTGAAAGCCATGACCTCAAGTTTGAAGTCAACAACTTTGAGCCGGGGGATGAAGCAGGCTTAAAGAGTGCCAGCATCCGGGTCGTAGGCAAGAATGCCTATGGGCTGCTCAAGTCGGAACATGGGGTCCACCGCTTGGTCCGGATTTCCCCATTTGACTCTGCCAAGCGGCGGCACACGTCATTCGCTTCAGTAGAAGTCATTCCGGAAGTCGACGATTCGGTCAACATCGAGATCGACCCCAAGGACTTGCGCATTGACGTCTACCGGTCATCCGGGGCGGGCGGCCAGCACATCAACAAGACTTCCAGCGCGGTCAGAATCACCCACATTCCAACCGGGATCGTGACGACCTCCCAGGCCCAGCGGTCCCAGTTCCAAAACCGGGATACGGCCATGGCGGAAATGCGGGCCAAGCTCTTCCACTTGGAAGAAGAGAAGAAGCGCAAGGAGAAAGAAGCCCTGAAGGGTGAGCAGAAAGATATCGCCTGGGGCTCACAGATCCGCTCCTACGTCTTCCACCCTTACAGCATGGTCAAAGACCACCGGACCAACTACCAGACCGCTGACGTCAATGGCGTCATGGATGGCAAGCTGGATCCCTTTATTTATGCCTACCTGCAGTGGCGCCTGAGCCAGGAGAATCCAGACTAAGGCGGACTGCCAGGAAGGCAAGGAGACAAGCAATAGGTGAAAGAAATGGAATTTTCATTTAAAACTGCAGCACGGACGATTTTGACGGCGGTCATTGTTTTGGCCCTCCTGTCGGTCGTCTTTAAAGCGATCATCGTGCTTTTGCCAGTCGCTTTGGTCTTGCTTTTGGCCTTTTGGCTTTACGCCAAATTCACGGGCAAGAAGACCAAGCGGGCAGAGCGGCCGCTGGCTGACTCAAGCAGCGACTTTTTTGACGCTTTCGGACAAAAGGCGGGCCGGGAGAACCCGCGAACTGGCCGCAAGCCTGCCAGAGACGTGACGACCAAGGACGTCGATGAATAATTCTGCTTTGACCTGAGTCAGTGATGAATGATGAAACAGGACTTTTTTGTGAGATACGCAATTTAAATTAGTGAGGCAAAAAAATGGGAAACGTAGTTAAACTGACGGATATGATCAAGGACAACCCAACCCTGCGGGTCTACCAAGGGCAAGGCTATCTGGATGAAAAGACGATCAGCGTTTCTGACGTCTACCGGCCGGGGCTGGAGTTGACCGGCTACTTTGACTTTTACCCGGAAAAGCGGGTGCAGCTGATGGGGCGGACGGAAATCTCATACGCGGCTGCTTTGGACGGCGACATGCGCCAGCGGGTCTTCAGCCGGATCTGCCAGCCGGATACCCCCTGCATCTTGATTTCGCGGGGACTGCCAGTGCCAGAGGAATTGACGGAGGCGGCCGCTGAAGCGCACACGCCAATCTTGATTTCCAATGACGCCACCACCTACTTGATGAGCATGGTGACCCAGTATCTGGCCGTCAAGCTGGCCGTGCGGACCAGCATCCACGGGGTTTTGGTTGAAGTCTTCGGGATGGGGGTCCTTTTGACCGGGGACTCTGGCGTCGGCAAGTCAGAAACGGCTCTGGCCCTCGTGCAGCACGGGCACCGCTTGATCGCGGATGACCGGGTCGATGTCTACCAGAAGGACCATGATACCGTGATGGGCGAAGCGCCGCGGATTTTGAAGCACCTGATGGAAATCAGAGGGATCGGGATCATTGACGTTTTGTCCCTGTTTGGCTCAGGCGCCATCAAGGATGAGACTGAGATTTCCTTGGTCATCTACCTCAGCAACTGGGACCCAAAGGCCAACTATGACCGCCTGGGCTTCCAGGAAAACACCAGAGTCATCTGCGGGATTGCCATTCCGCAGGTTACGATTCCGGTCAAGGTTGGGCGGAACATGGAGAACATCGTTGAAGTCGCGGTCATGAACTTTAGAGCCAAGACCATGGGCTTTGACGCGACCCAGACCTTTGACAACAACCTGACCAGCCTGATTGCCGAAAACACGGCTGAGGAAAAGCGGGAAAAGGCTGAAAAAGACAAGAAAAGCGGAAAATAAGCAAGTCTGAGAGCATTTTTTAGAGAGAAGAGAAGCAGTGGAATTAGCATTAAATCCAATCGCCTTTAGCTTCGGACCCTTCCACGTCCGTTGGTATGGGATTATTATCGCGACTGGCATCCTCCTGGCCACTTTCATGGCTATCAGGGAGGGCCAGCGCCGGCAGATCATGAGCGACGACTTTATCGACCTCCTCTTATGGGGCGTCCCGCTGGGCTTCATTGGGGCGCGGCTTTACTACGTCATCTTCGAGTGGGGCTATTTTTCCCAGCACCCAAGCGAGATCATCGCCATCTGGAACGGGGGGATTGCCGTTTACGGCGGCTTGATTGCCGGGGCGATCGTCCTGCTCATCTTCTGCTACCGACGAATGCTGCCGCCATTTTTGGTCCTGGACATCGTGGCGCCTGGCGTCATGGCGGCCCAGGTTCTGGGGAGATGGGGCAACTTTATGAACCAAGAGGCCCACGGGGCCCAGTGCACCTTGGCCTACCTGCAAAATCAGCACCTGCCCCAGTTCATCATTGACCAGATGTACATCAACGGCCACTATTACAAGCCGACCTTCCTGTATGAATCCTTCTTCA
Source organism: Lactobacillus sp. 23-2 (assembly GCF_044902225.1). NCBI lineage: Bacteria > Bacillati > Bacillota > Bacilli > Lactobacillales > Lactobacillaceae > Lactobacillus > Lactobacillus sp. 23-2. The sequence continues at coordinate 33,610 of NZ_JAOQBX010000011.1, forward strand.
ACCTGATTGGCCTGGTCATTATTCTGGCCCTGCGCCACAGAAAGCACCTGTTCAAGCAGGGGGAAGTCTTCATGCTTTATGTGGCCTGGTATGCTGTGGTCCGCTTCTTCGTTGAGGGGATGCGGACGGACAGCCTTTACGCCTTTGGGACGATCCGGGTTTCCCAAGCCTTGAGCGTCGTATTGCTGCTGGCTGATCTGGCCTTGTTTGTCTACCGCCGCGTCAAGGTCAAGCCGAAGTGGTACCTGGACGGATCTGGTCTGAAATACCCGTATGAGCGCTAAAAAGGCGCGCGAAAAAAGATAAAAGGAGAACGCCATGACGAAAATTGCAGTTTTAGGTGCCGGCTCCTGGGGGTCAGTTTTAGCCTCCATGCTGGCTGACAATGGCCACGCCGTGGAGCTTTATGGCAACCGGCAAGAAGTGGCAGATGAGATCAACCAAAAGCACAGCAATTCCCGCTATATGAAGGACTGGTCCATGAACCCCAAGGTTCATGCGACTCTGGACCTAGCCGAAGCGCTGGCGGGCAGCGACATCATTTTGTTCGTGCTGCCGACTTCCGCGATCCGTTCCGTAGCTAAGCAGGTCAAGGCGATTTTGGACCAAAGCGGCTCCAAGCCTTACCTGGTCAGTGCCACCAAGGGGATTGAGCCTGGCAGCAAGAAGCTGGTCACCCAGATCTTCCGCGATGAGCTCTACCCAGATAATTCCGACCGGATGATCGTCCTGTCTGGTCCAAGCCATGCCGAAAACGTGGCCCAAAAGGACCTGACCGCGATCACCCTGGCTTCAACCAGCTTGGACAACGCGGCCAAGATGCAGCGGATTTTTTCAAATGAATACGTCCGCTTCTACACCAGCAACGACCCGGTTGGGGTCCAAGTCGGCGGGGCGGTGAAGAACGTCATTGCCATCGCGGCGGGGATGCTGGCGGGCATGGGCTACGGCGACAATGCCAAGGCGGCTTTGATGACCCGGGGCTTGGCGGAAATTACTCGTCTGGGCGTAGCCTTTGGTGGCCAGCCCTGGACTTTCAGCGGCCTTTCCGGGATTGGCGACCTGATCGTAACCTGCACCTCAGTCAATTCCAGAAACTGGCGGGCCGGCTACCAGCTGGGCCAAGGGCAAAAATTGGCTGACGTTTTGGCCAACATGGGCCAGGTAGTAGAAGGGGCAACGACCGTTAAGGCGGTGCACGAAATCTGCGACAAGTACTCGTTGGACATGCCAATCTCAGAAGCCATCTACCATGTCCTCTATGAGGGGGCCGACATCAAGAGCGAGATCAAGCTGATGATGAACCGGCAAATGGGTCCGGAAATCAGAATTTGAGCCAAAAGCTTGCAATCTTGGCCAAGCATGGTATGATTTTACTTGTAAAAAGTAAGCAATGGAGGTTGACCATGACCAAGAAAGCAGACGTAATGATTATCGGTGCGGGTCCAGCTGGGATGGCCGCGGCTGTCTACGCCGCCCGGGCAAACTTAAAGACGGTCGTATTGGACCGCGGGATCTATGGCGGGCAGATGAACAATACTGCCGGCATCGACAATTACCCAGGCTTTGTGGAGATCCAAGGGCCGGAATTGGGCGAAAACATGTACAAGACCATGCAGAACGCGGGTGCTACTTATGAATACGGAGAAGTGCAGCAAGTCGTTGATGAAGGCGACGTTAAGCGCGTGATCACCGATTCAGAAGAATACGAAGCCAAGGCAGTGATTATCGCCAGCGGCTCCGAGCATAAGCACCTGAACGTGCCAGGGGAAGAAAAGTACTCTGGCCACGGGGTTTCCTACTGCGCGGTCTGCGACGCCGCTTTCTTCAGAGATGAAGACGTGGCCGTGATCGGCGGCGGGGATTCAGCTATTCAAGAAGGGATCTACCTGGCCCAGTCCGCCAAGTCAGTGACGGTCGTTCACCGGCGCGACCAGCTGCGGGCTAAGCCTGAGCTGCAAAAAATGGCCTTTGCCAACCCGAAGATCAAGTTCATTTGGAATGGCTTGACCGATGAAATCGTCGGTGAAGACGAGAAGGTTTCCGGCGTGCGCTACCACGACAAGCTGACTGGGGAAGAAAAGCTGCTGCCGGTCAAGGGCGTCTTTATCTATGTCGGCGTCTTGCCGATGACCGCGCCTTTTAAGGACTTGGGCATTTTGGACCAAGAAGGCTGGATTCCAACCGACGAGCACATGATGACCAAGATTCCTGGCATCTTCGCGGCCGGCGACGTCCGGGCCAAGGACTTGCGCCAGATCACCACGGCGGTCGGCGAGGGCAGCACGGCCGGTCAAGAAGCCTACAACTACCTGCAGAATCAAGGCCAACTGTAAGCACGAAGCAATTTGGACAAGGACACTCATCTATTTAGATGGGTGTCTTTTGCTTTAAGAAATTGGGTTAGGGATGTTTCCGGGAAGCGATTTACATCAAGCATTATGCTGTTAGAATCTATGTTCGGTGTAGTACAATAGGGTGGAAACTTTTTCGGCCTTGATTTATTTTTTAAGGAGAACATAAATTGATCAAACGCCAAATGAATCATAAATTTGAACTCGTTTCGCCTTACGCGCCAGCTGGCGACCAGGCCCAGGCCATCGAGAAGCTGACCGCGGGCTTTGAAGCAGGCGAAAAGGAGCAGATCCTGAAGGGGGCCACGGGGACCGGGAAGACCTACACCATGGCCAACGTGATCGCCAAGCTGAACAAGCCAACTTTGGTCATTACCCATAACAAGACTCTAGTTGGCCAGCTATACAACGAATTCAAGCAGTTCTTCCCCAACAACGCGGTAGAATACTTCGTGTCCTACTATGACTACTACCAGCCAGAAGCCTACGTGCCCCAATCCGATACTTATATTGAAAAAGATGCCGCCATCAACGATGAGATCGACCAGCTGCGCCACGCGGCCACCAGTGCCCTGATGACCAGAAACGACGTCATCGTCGTGGCTTCCGTGTCCTGCATCTATGGCTTGGGTGACCCAAAGGAATACGCGGCCAATGTCCTGACCCTTTTTCAAGGGGAAGAATATGAGCGCAACACCTTGCTCAGAGACCTCGTGAACATCCAATACGACCGCAATGACATTGACTTTCAGCGGGGACGCTTCCGGGTTCACGGCGACATTGTCGAAGTCTTCCCGGCCGGCTTTTCCGACCGGGCCTACCGGATCGAATTCTTCGGGGACGAAATTGACCGGATCGTGGAAATCGATCCCTTGACCGGGGAAGTCAAGGGCGAGCGCGAAAGCATCTCTTTGTTCCCAGCTACCCACTTCATGACCAATGACGAGCAGTTGCGGGCAGGTCTGGCCAGAATCAAGCAGGAGATGGATGAGCAGGTCAAAAAGTTCGAAGCTGAAGGCAAGCTGCTGGAGGCTGAAAGAATCAAGCAGCGGACGACCTACGACATTGAAATGATGAGCGAGGTCGGCTACACCAATGGGATCGAAAACTACTCCCGGCAGATGGAGGGCCGTAAAGCCGGCGAGCCGCCATATACCTTGATGGACTTCTTCCCGGAAGACTCCTTGATCATGATCGATGAATCCCACGCCACCATGCCGGAAATCCGGGCTATGTACAACGGAGACCGCAACCGCAAGCAGACCTTGATCGACTATGGCTTCCGCCTGCCATCGGCCTTAGACAACCGGCCCTTGAAATTGGAAGAATTTGAAAAGCACGTCAACCAGATCATGTATGTTTCCGCCACGCCTGGCGACTATGAGCTGAATCGCTGCCACCATATCGTGGAACAAGTCATCCGGCCGACCGGTCTGCTGGATCCAAAAATTGAAGTCCGGCCGATCAAGGGGCAGATCGATGATCTGGTCGCGGAAATCAACCTGCGAATTGACCGTCATGAGCGCGTTTTTGTCACGACCTTGACCAAAAAGATGGCCGAAGACATTACCGACTACCTGAAAGATCTGGGCATCAAGGTCCGCTACCTGCACTCAGACATCAAGACTCTGGAACGGATGCAGATCCTGCGGGACCTGCGTCTGGGCAAGTTTGACGTCCTGGTCGGGATCAACCTGCTCCGGGAAGGGATCGACGTGCCGGAAGTCTCCCTGGTCGCGATTCTTGACGCCGACAAGGAAGGCTTCCTGCGGGCCTACCGGCCGCTGATGCAGACCATGGGGCGGGCCGCCAGAAATGCTAACGGGATGGTCATCATGTATGCCGACAAGGTGACCGACTCCATGAAGCTGGCGATCGATGAGACCAACCGCCGGCGGGCGATCCAGGAGAAGTTCAACCGAGAGCATGGAATTACCCCAAAGACCATCATCAAGCCGGTCCGCGACATCATTTCCGTCGTCAAGCCAGCTGAAGGCAAGGAAGAGGAAAATGGCAGCTTTGCGGACCTGAACTTTGATGAACTGACTGCCAAGCAGAAGCAACAGATGATCAAGAATCTGCGCGAGCAGATGGAAGAAGCCGCCAAGAAGCTGGACTTTGAATCAGCCGCCAACCTGCGCGACGCGATTATTGAACTGGAAGGGTCGGTCAGAAAGCCGATTAAGAAGAAAGGTGCAAACGTATAATGGCAAGCAGCAAGATTGTGATTCGCGGAGCCCGCGAGCATAATTTGAAAAACATTGATGTGACGATTCCCAAGGACCAGCTGGTCGTGATTACCGGCCTGTCGGGGTCAGGCAAGAGCTCCCTGGCCTTTGACACCCTGTATGCCGAAGGGCGGAGACGCTATGTGGAATCCCTGTCCAGCTATGCCCGTCAATTTTTGGGGCAAATGGACAAGGCCGACGTTGATTCGATTGACGGCCTGAATCCGGCCATCTCAATTGACCAGAAGACCACCTCCCACAACCCGCGCTCAACGGTCGGGACCGTCACGGAAATCAATGACTACCTGCGTCTGCTTTGGGCCAGAGTCGGCCACCCGATCTGTCCCAATGACGGAACCTTGATCCAAAGACAGTCAGTCGACCAAATGGCTGACCGGATCCTGGCCTTGCCGGAAAGAAGCAAGATCCAGATCCTGTCGCCCATCATTAGGGCCAAGCGGGGCGCCCATAAGGATGCTTTTGCCAGAATTCAGCGGGCTGGCTTCGTCCGGGTGATCGTGGATGGCGAAATGCACGACATCAGCGAGGAATTTGATCTGGACAAAAACAAGCGCCACACCATCGACATCGTGGTCGACCGGCTGGTAGTCAAGGACGGGATCCGCTCGCGCCTGTTTGACTCAATTGAAGCTGCCCTGCGGCTGTCTGACGGCTACATGGACGTCGACGTGATCGGCAAAGAGAAGCTCAGCTTCTCAGAATACTACGCTTGCCCGCTTTGCGGCTTTACGGTCGGGGAAATGGAGCCGCGGCTCTTCTCCTTCAACGCGCCTTTTGGGGCCTGCCCGGCCTGTGATGGTCTAGGGATGAAGCTGACCGTGGACCCGGATCTGGTCATTCCTGACCAGGACAAGACTCTGGCTGAGGGGGCCATTGCCCCCTGGGCCAAGTCCAAGTACTATATGGGGATGCTGGAGCAGACCTGCCAAGCCTTGAAGATTCCAATGGACAAGCCATTCAAGAAGCTGACCAAGCGGCAGAAGGACCTGGTCCTCAACGGGTCGCCAAAAGAGATCAGCTACCACTTGGAAGGGGACTTTGGGGTTAAGGATACCAAGCAGCCTTTTGAAGGGGTCATCGCCAACATCGACCGCCGCTATTCCCACCCCATGTCCAAGTTCATGCAGGAAGCCATGTCCAAGTACCTGACCGAATTGCCCTGCGACGTCTGCCACGGCAAGCGGCTGAATGAGAAAGCCCTGGCCGTCAAGGTGATGGGCAAGGATCTGGCCCAGGCCAGCGACCTGTCCATCCGCGAAGCCTTGAACTTCTTCAGTCACGTGGACTTGAGCGAGCAGGAAGCCGTGATTGCCAAGCCGATCTTGAAGGAAGTCCGCGACCGGCTGAATTTCTTGGTTTCCGTTGGTCTGGACTACCTGACCCTGTCGCGGTCGGCTGGAACTTTGTCCGGCGGGGAGGCCCAGCGGATCCGTTTGGCTACCCAGATCGGGTCCAACTTGTCCGGGGTCATGTACGTGCTGGATGAGCCGTCCATCGGCCTGCACCAAAGAGACAATGACCGGCTGATCGCTTCCTTGAAGCGGATGCGGGACTTGGGCAACTCCTTGATCGTCGTTGAGCACGATGATGAAACCATGCGGGCGGCCGACTACCTGATCGACATGGGGCCAGGCGCCGGAGTCTACGGGGGTCAGGTTATGGCCGCCGGGACGCCAAAAGAGATCATGGCCAACCCGAATTCCCTGACTGGCCAGTACCTGACCGGCAAGAAGTTCGTGCCGGTTCCCCTGGAGCGCAGAAAAGGCAATGGCCAGCAGATTTCCATCAAGGGGGCGGCTGAGAACAACCTGAAGGGGATCGACGTTGACTTCCCTCTGGGCAAGTTGATCGTCGTGACCGGGGTTTCAGGCTCAGGCAAGTCAACCTTGGTCAACCAGATCCTGAAGCGGGCCCTGGCGCAAAAGCTCAACCACAATTCGGCCAAGCCCGGCAAGTACGAGCAGATCACGGGCTGGGAAAATATCGAAAAAATCATCGATATCGACCAAAGCCCGATTGGCCGGACGCCCCGGTCCAATCCGGCAACCTATACCAGCGTCTTTGACGACATCCGGACCCTGTTTGCCACGACCAATGAAGCCAAGATGCGGGGCTATACCAAGGCCCGCTTCTCCTTCAACGTCAAGGGCGGACGCTGCGAGACCTGCCACGGCGACGGGATCTTGAAGATCGAGATGAACTTTTTGCCTGACGTCTACGTTCCCTGTGAAGTCTGCCATGGGACCCGCTTCAACTCCGAGACCCTGGAAGTCACTTACCGGGAAAAGAATATCGCGGAAGTTTTGGACATGACCATCAGCGAAGCCTGCGACTTCTTCAAGAACATTCCCAAGATCCACCGCAAGCTGCAGACGATCGTGGACGTGGGCCTGGGCTACGTGAAGCTGGGCCAGTCTTCAACCACCCTGTCCGGCGGGGAGGCCCAGCGGATGAAGCTGGCCAGCGAGCTGCAGAAGACCTCGACTGGCAAGAACTTCTACATTCTTGACGAGCCTACGACCGGCCTGCACGTTGATGACATCAAGCGCCTGCTTGAAGTCCTCCAGCGCTTGGTGGACCAGGGCAATACGGTCTTGATCATTGAGCACAACCTGGACGTGATCAAGACGGCTGACTGGCTGATCGACCTGGGTCCAAACGGGGGCGATGGCGGCGGCCGGGTCGTGACGACCGGCACCCCAGAGCAAGTCGCACAGTGCCAGGACTCCTGGACCGGGAAGTACCTGAAGCCAATCTTGGCCAGAGATACGGAGCTGACCAAGCGGGCCGCGGCTGGCAAGTAAAGAAAAATTATGCAGAAACCGGAAAAGCCGCGCGAGCGGCTTTTTTGATAAGCTTTTTTGATACTTGTGCTCTTTCTCACTTGAAAAGAGTAAAATTAACTTGGAAGATCAAATCGATATTAGTTATTGCGCAGATTCCATTACGAAAGGGTGAGATTTATGTTTGGCTACGATTCAAACGTAAGGCACGAATTTGATTGGGTGGCCTTTTTGGCCGGCGTTGTTTCAGTTTTATTGAGCATCTTCCTCTTCCGCAACCCTGGCAAGGGGCTGAAGGGACTGGTAGTGATTTTCGCGGTCGTCTCGATCATGCAAGGGATTGTCTGGCTGTCAATGTACGCCGGCTTTCACCGGATCTTTGGTCCATCCTGGACCACTTTGATTTCCGGGATCTTTGACCTGGTCGTCGGGATCTTCTTCCTGGCCAACAATCAGCTTGGCGCGCTCACGATTTCCTACCTCGTTGCCATTTGGTTCATCGTTGACTCAGTCATCGGGATTGTCTTTGCCTGGCACCTCCGCTTCTTTGAAACGGGCTGGTACTTCTTCTTTAACCTGCTGCTCAATATTCTGGGCCTGGTTTTAGGGGTTATGCTGCTCTTCCAGCCGGAAGTTGCCGGCTTGAGCACGATCTGGCTGATCGCGGTCTACATGATGGTCTTCGGGATCAATGAGATCGTTCTGGCCTTCATGCACCGGTAGCGGCCATGAATCAAAAACCGTCAATCCTTAACCTGGAGTTAAAGGATTGGCGGTATTTTTATCTTGCTGGACAGAACCAGTAAAAAAGCAGGCTTGACTTCGGTCAAGCCTGCTTGCAAGAATAAGCTGGTCGTTCTCAGAAGCTGTAGGCTGCGCGTGAGCACTAGCCTATAAAGAAACCCCCGACCTTGGTCGGGGGAGCATGTCATGCTAAAATTAGGACAATCTTAATAGTTTTTGGCAAAAAGGAGGGACTGCCAATGAAAAAGGTCTATATCGACGTTGATTTGGAAGGCTGCGCGGGCGTCAGCTCCTGGCCGGAGACCCACTATGGGGAAAAGGGCTATGACCTGGCCGTCAGGGAGATGACCCAAGAAGCCATTGCGGCTTGTGAAGGAGCCATGGCTTCCGGCTGCAGCGTTGTCTTAAAGGATGCCCATGAGGACGGGATGAACATTGATCCCAGTCAGCTGCCTGAGGGGGTGGAAATCATCCGTTCCTGGGATTCATCGCCGGAAGAGATGATGGCCGGCATTGATGAGACCTTTGCCGCGGCCATTCATATTGGCTACCACTCTCCGGCGGGCTCCAGCGAAACGCCGCTGGACCATACCGTGGAGCATGACTGGTATTCCTGGGTCAAGCTGAACGGGGACTTGGCGTCAGAGTTTTCCTTCAACTGGCTTTGCGGGGCCAGCTATGGGGTGCCCTCGGTCTTCTTGTCCGGGGATGCCGGAATCTGCCGGCGGGCCGCGGCGGCCTGTCCGGGAATCGTGACCTACGCGACCAAAAAAGGGCGGGGCAGCGCCACCTGGTCCAAGCACCCGGCCGACGTTTTTGTCGGCATCAAGCAAGGCGTGACGGACGCCTTGCAGAAATTGGCGCGAGGGGCGATCAAGCTGCCGGATTTGCCTGACACGTTCACGGTTGAGTTCTGCTTCTCCAGCGCGGGCCGGGCCAGAGCGGCGGCTTTTTACCCGGGAGCGGAAGCAGTTGATGAAAGGCGGGTCAGGTATACCGCCAAAAGCGTCCAGGAGCTCTTGGTCGCCAAGATGTTTATGACTGAGATTTAAGGAGGCTGTCATGGGTGTTGATGCCAGTCAATTAGAAAAATACGGCTTAAGCCTGCACGCCCGCTTTAAGGCGGGGAAGCTGAACAAGATCACTGACGTGCCTGGGGTCAAGGTGGGTCAGGTCACCCTGAATGATCCAGCAAGGAACCTGCATACGGGGGTCACGGCCATCATCCCGGCCCAAGGCAACGTCTTTCAGGACAAGCTCCTGGCCAGCGGCCAGGTGCTCAACGGCTTTGGCAAGACGACCGGCCTGGTCCAGGTTCAGGAACTGGGAACTTTGGAGACGCCGATTTTGCTGACCAATACTTTTGCCGTGGGCACCTGCTGGAATGCCTTGACCCGCTACATGCTGGCGCGGAATCCAGACATCGGCATCAAGACGGGCACGGTCAACCCGGTCGTGATGGAATGCAATGACGGCGACTTGAACGATATCCGCGCCGCGGCAGTAACCGAGGCCGACGCCTTGGCGGCTTTGAGGGCAGCCGAAAGCGGCCCAGCTGATTTCGCTGAAGGGGCCGTCGGCGCGGGAACGGGCATGTGCTGCCTGGGCTTCAAGGGCGGCATTGGGTCCGCGTCAAGAGTCTTAAGCCTGGGCCAAGCGGACTACCATCTTGGGGTCCTGGTCTCCAGCAACTTCGGGGTTCTGGGCAACCTGCGGATCGGGGACCGTTTCGTGGGCGAAGAGACCAAGGAGGCAGTAATTGCCCGGGCCAAAGCTGAGCAGAATCCCCGCTATGCCCGCTACTGGCAGCAAAAGGACCAGGGCTCGATCGTGATGGTCATTGCCTGCGACCTGCCGCTGTCCAGCCGCCAGCTGGGCCGCTTGGCCAGACGGGCCGCGGTCGGGCTGGCCCGGACCGGCTCTTATATTGGCGACGGGTCCGGCGACATCGCCCTGGCTTTTTCAACGGCCAGCCGGATCAGCCATTACGCCAAAGATCCTGTGTCCATTGCTGCCTTGCCTGACAGCCAGCTGGATGACGTTTTTGCCGCCGGCGCTGAGGCCGTGGAAGAAGCGGTCATCAGCGCCCTGCTCCACGCCCAGACCCTGGCTGGCATCCGCGGCAATACGGTTTACGCCTTGCGGGACTTTTTAACCGAGCAGCTGCAAGATTAAGACTATCTTAAGGGAAAAGAAACACCCGGTGTGCTATAATTTATCGTCAGGAGGAAGCAAGATTCGCTATGAATAAACAAAAGAAACAATTATTGATCCTCACGGGGATGAGCGGGGCCGGCAAGACCGTCGCCATGCACTCTTTGGAAGATATCGGCTACTTTGTGGTCGACAATCTGCCGCCCGAGCTGCTTGGCAACTTCTGGGACTTGATCAACAACTCAGAAGACTTCAACAAGGTCGCCGTCGTGATCGATCTGCGGGTCAAGTCCTTCTACAAGGACCTGATCGATGAGATCAATTCCCTGGAAGACAGCGGCGATACCCAAGCCATCATCGTCTTCCTTGATGCCTCAGACGACACTCTGGTTGCCCGCTACAAGGAAACCCGGCGCCTGCCGCCTCTGGCCAAGAACGGCCGGCTGCTGGACGGGATCCAGGACGAGCGCCTGGCCCTGATGCCGGTCAAAAACCGGGCCAACTACATCATGGACACTTCCAAGATGAAGCCCAAGGAGCTCAAGCAGCGGCTCCAGGATAAATTTGGCGAATCACATGACCAAACCTTTGGGATTGAAGTCATGTCTTTTGGCTTTAAGTACGGGATGCCAATCGATGCTGATATCGTGATGGACGTCCGCTTTCTGCCAAATCCCTTCTATATCCCAGAACTGCGGCCATTTACCGGCTTGGACAAGCGGGTCTTCAACTATGTCATGGACAAGGATGAAACCAAGGTCTTCTACAAGAAGTTCTTAGACCTGTTGCAGACGGCGATCCCCGGCTATATTGCCGAGGGCAAGGAGAAATTGACCATTGCTATTGGCTGCACGGGCGGCCAGCACCGGAGCGTCTCCATTGCCCAGCAGCTGGCCCGGGATCTGTCCAAGGACTACCCAGTTGACATTACCCACCGGGAAATCAGCCGTTACATCAGAAAGTAGGAAATGCAGATGCCTGTTGGTGAAAACAAAATCATTCGCATCATCAAGCGCCGGCGCCCCCGCGTAGTCGTGATTGGCGGCGGGACCGGCTTGCCGGTGATCTTGAATGCCTTAAAGAAGCAAAACGCGGAAATCACGGCGATCGTCACCGTTTCAGACGACGGCGGCTCATCTGGCGTGATCCGCAATTATATCAACGTCGTGCCGCCTGGCGACATGCGCAACGTCTTGGTCTCTCTGAGCGATTTGTCGGAAGAGGAGAAGGCCATCTTCCAGTACCGTTTTGAGTCAAATGATGCCTTTTTCTCAGGCCACTCAATCGGGAACTTGATTATTGCCGCCTTGAGTGAAATGCGGGGGAACATTTTTGACGCCATTCAAAGCCTTTCGGGGATGATGAAGGTGGACGGGCACGTCTACCCAGCTTCCAATGAGCCTTTGACCCTGAACGCGGAATTCATGGATGCCACGACGCAAGCCGGTGAAACGGAAATTACTGGCATGCACAAGCAGATCAAGCGGGTCTGGGTAACCAACACCAATTCCAGCGATGAGCCAAGCGCCATGCAGCCCGTAATTGATGCCGTGATGGGGGCGGATGCCATCGTCTTGGGGCCAGGCTCCTTGTTCACGTCGATTCTGCCCAACCTGATGATCCCCAACTTGGGTGAAGCGGTCAGAAAGACCCGGGCCCAGGTAATCTACATCTGCAACATCATGACCCAGGCCGGAGAAACCGTTGGCTTCTCCGATGCCGACCACGTGCGCGTGATCAACCAGCACCTGGGCGGGGACTACATCGATACGGCCCTGGTCAACGGGGCGCCGATCGATATGACGAAGTTCCATCCCGAAGACTATGACGAGTACCTCCTGCCAGTGAAGAACGACTTTGAGGGCTTGCGGGCCCAGCACTGCCGCGTTATCATGGATGATTTTACCGACCAGAGAAACGGGCTGGTCTTCCATGATGGCGACAAGGTCGCCGGCGAGATCATCAACATCGCCTTGCAGGAAATGTTTAAGAGAAAGTAATGCAATAGAAAGCAGGTTGGTCCATGGCAAGCTATGCCAGTGATGTAAAGAAAGAACTGACTTCCATTGAAGTCCACCCCGAGCATGCCAAGGCGGAACTGGCGGCCTTCTTGCGAATGAACGCGGTCTTGAGCCGGCATGACGGGCAGATGAGCCTGGATATCGTGACTGAGAATCCTGCCATTGCGCGGCGGATTTTTTCCCTGATCAAGATTGCCTACGGCTTTGAGCCGCAATTGATCGTGACCCGGAAGATGAAGCTGAAGAAGAATCACCAGTACTTGGTCCGGGTAGCCAAAGAGGTGCCGGAGATCATTGCCGACTTGGAGATCTTCACCCCGGAAAAGGGCTTCGTGACCGGGATTCCGGACAAGATCAAGAATTCCGAGCAGCGGTCCATGTCCTACCTGCGGGGGGCCTTTTTGGCCAGCGGGAGCGTCAACAATCCCGAAACCAGCCGCTACCACCTGGAAATCTACTGCACTTACGCCAACCACTGCCGCGACCTGCAGGAGATCATGAACAAGTACTTTGACTTGAACGCCAAGGTCACGGCCCGCCGCAGCGGCTCCATCGTCTACTTGAAGGAAGCGGAAAAAATTGGCGACTTCCTCCACGTGGTCGGGGCAGTCAATGCCATGCTGGCCTTTGAGGACCTGCGGATCATGCGCGACATGCGCAACTCCGTCAACCGCCTGGTCAACTGCGACACGGCCAACCTGAAGAAGACGGCCAACGCGGCTGCCAAGCAGGTGGAAGACATCGAATTCATCGAGGAGAAGCGGGGAATCGACAGTCTGCCGGACAAGCTGGCCAGCCTGGCCAGGTTCCGCCTGCAGCACCCGGAATTGTCCCTGAAGGAGCTGGCTGAGCAGGTGCCGGATGGCCCCATCTCCAAGTCCGGGGTCAACCACCGGCTCAAGAAGATCCATGAGATCGCGGAAAATCTTAGATAAGCCGCTAGCGACACAAAAAACGACTGGAACGCAAGGTTCCAGTCGTTTTTCGGTTATTGTGCTGATTAATTGCTTAAGGCTTACTTGTCGCTGTTTTGGTTGACCATGATGTCATCGATCAGGCCGTAGTCCTTGGCTTCTTGCGCGGTCATGTAGTGGTCGCGCTCAGTGTCGCGCTTGATGGTTTCGATGTCTTGACCAGAGTCCTTGGCCAAAAGTTCATTGATCATCTTGCGGGTCTTCAGGATTTCTTCAGCCGCGATTTGGATTTCGGTTGCCTGCCCTTGGGCCCCGCCCAGTGGCTGGTGGATCAAGACCGTGGCGTGTGGCAGGGCAAAGCGCTTGCCCTTTTCGCCTTCAGCCAGGATGATGGAAGCCATGGAAGCCGCCATCCCAGTGGCGATGGTGGAAACCGGAGACTTGATGAAGTTCATGGTGTCCACGATGGCCATCCCGGAGGTGATCACGCCGCCTGGTGAGTTGATGTACATGTAGATGTCTTTGGTGTTGTCTTGCGCGTCAAGGAAGAGCAGCTGGGCGATGATGGAGTTGGCCATTTGGTCGTTGACTTCACCGCTGAGCATGATGATTCTGTCTTTCAGCAGGCGGGAGTAAATGTCGTAGGCACGTTCGCCGCGGGCTGTTTGTTCAATAACAGTAGGTACTAACATAGTTTTCCTCCTAGTAAGTTGATTAGCACTCATTTGAATACAGTGCTAATTAAAACACTCTCGCCAGCGGCTGTCAAACAAAGAGGCTCAAATTGAACAAGTCTTTGCGATCATTTTTGGCCATTTTTTCAGATTCGCGAGTGCTATAATGAAATTGGATCTGGTGGAAAAGGACTTTTTCCGATGCGCCAATTAGTTTATAGATGCAGCAATTTGTGTAATATTGGAAGGGAAGAAAAAATGAAGAAGACGTTGTTATGCGCTGCTTCGCTCAGCGCGCTGGCTCTTTTGTCATTGGGGCTGCCGGCAAAGGCATCTGCCGCGACGGTCACCAAGGCGCCAGGGACCAAGACCGTGAACATCTATGCCAAGGTATCAGCCAAGGGGGCCTCAAAAAAGGTTACGACGACTTCTGCCTTTAAGTACAGCAAGATCCAAGCGACCGCGTCAAAGAAGACCAAGTCCGGCGTTTACGACTATATTTATGTCAACGGCCGGCCAGTCGGCTGGGTCAAGGAAAGCTGGTTTACCCGCAACAAGATCTCAGCCGCCAGTGACGTTTACCGCGTCAAGGGCGACAACAACTTCAACTACAAGGATGCTTTGAACTACGTGGCCGACAGCCACGGGACAGTAGTCACTGACTCCGGCGCGGTCAAGGCCAGCTACAAGAAGGGCAAGCTGACTTACAGCTATGGCAAGCTCAAGAAGACGGTCAACGTGCACTGGTCCAGCAACCCTAATAGTGCCGTGCCGGCTTCTTATGATCAAGGCGACTTTAAGCTGATGAAGGGGCCAAAGGAAGCAGCAAGCACCGGCAAGCACAAGGGGACCTCAGCCAAGTGGAACCCGGCTCACCGCTACGCGCCGGAAACGACCAGCAACAGCTGGACCAGCGGCGGCTTGACCCTGCGCACCAGCTTGTGGGAGCCGCGCAACCTGAGCCTGGCCGGGAGCGGCTGGCAGCAGGTCGGGCCAGTTGAAGAAGGATTAGGCGTGAACGGCGGCTGGGCCTACAGCACTTGGTACCGCAATTCCGGTGCTTCTGACGTCAAGAATGCCAAGGGCAACTTGGTGGCCTTCAACCTGCCGAAGCTGAACAAGTACACGGTGCAATACCTGGCACCAGCAGCCTACCTGTACAAGCGGCTGAATTTTGGCACTTTTAGAAACTACTGTGCCAACATCAAAGTCAGCCCATACATGAAGCTGGGCCATGGGCAGTCAATTGGGGTAAGCAAGAACTACATCTATGTTCTGGCCAACTACAACAAGATCAATAATGGCGACAATGCCGAGGAAATTCTGCAGATCCGCCGCAGCGACCTGCAGATCAACAAAATGTGGACCATCAGAATCAAGACGGCCAGCGGCACGCCGCGCTACTTCCACAACGCGACCTTCAGCGGCGACGACACCATGTACGGCTTGTTCCACAATGGCCGCGGCTGGTATGAATATTGGACTCTGAAGCTGGTGGACAATGCCTGGAAGGTGGTCAAGGTTACCGGGACCAAGGGCAATTTCGTCAAGCAGGTTGCCGGCAAGTCCCCGGTTCAGGGCTTCACTTACGGCAATGGCAACTTCTATGTGGCCTTCAACAACATGATCTTCAAGGTGAAGGCTGACGGGACCTACCAAAAGACTTGGAAGCACGTCACCAACCGGGAAATCGAAGGCCTGGCCTACTCAGGCAACACCTTCTATGCCCAATTGGCCCAACGCGGGGAAATTCTTTCCGGAAAATGGTAGAAATTGGCGCTTGACAGCCACAAAGGCTTTCAGTACAATTTAAGCAAATTAAGCAAGAGGTAAAGAACGATGAACTTTAGATTAAGCACGACACAAGCCTGGTGGCAATTCAGATAGCTGATTGACTCGCATTTTCAGACAGCGGTTCAATCAGGCATTTTGCGTGAACCGCTATCTGAACGTGCTTAAGAACAAGTTCTTAAAGAATCCGGATAGCGTTATGAATAAGAACGCGTCCGGATTTTTGTTTGACCAAGAAACAGGAATTCCGACTCTGGGATTCCTGTTTTTTATTGCTTGCGTGTTCTTGTTCTGTTAGTCAGATTATTGCCTGCCAGCTGGCGGGCGAAAGCAAGAAAGGATTATCTACGATGAAAAAAGTGGGAGCAGCTTTTGCCATCCTGTTCGTTTTCCTGGCTGTGGCCTTTGGCCTTGAGTCCAAGCCGGCGCGAGTCAAGCAGGGTCAGGTCAAGATCGGGGTCTTGACCCTGATGCGCCACCCGGCCCTTGATGCCATCTACAAAGGCTTCAAGGCGGAATTGGCCAAGGAGGGCTACCGGGACGGCAAGAAAATCAAAATTGTCTACCAAAATGCCAACAACGACCAGAGCAACCTGAAGACCATGGCGGAAAAGCTGGTCAATGGCGGCTCAAAGGTCCTCTTCGGAATCACGACGCCGTCCTCTCAGGCCTTGGCCAACGCGACCAAGCAGACGCCGATCGTCTTAGGGGCGGTGACGGATCCCCGGTCCGCCAACCTGGTCAAGAACAATGAGCACCCGGGCGGCAACATTACCGGGATCTCCGACCAGGCCCCGATTCATGAGCAGCTGCGGCTGATCCAGCGCTTCATGCCCAGACTCAAGACCTTAGGCGTGATCTATACGTCAAGCGACGCGTCGGCCGTGGCTGGCTACCGGCAGATCGTGGCTGAATGCAAGAAGCTGAAGCTGAGCCTGAAGGCCTATTCCATTGCCAATTCCAATGACTTAAACCAAGTCTCCCAGCAGATGCTGACTCAGGTCGACGCGGTAATCGTGCCGACCGACAACACGATTGCCGGGGCCATGCAGACTTTGGTCAAGAACGCCAACGCGGCCAAAAAGCCGGTTTTTCCAGCCGTGGATACCATGGTCAAAGAAGGCGGGGTGGCCACCTACAGCGTGGACCAGTACCAGCTGGGCGTTGAGGGGGCCAAGATGGTGGTCCAGATCCTGAAGGGCAAGAAGCCGGCCAACATGCCGGTCCGCTACCTTAAGCACGGCACGCCGGTCTTGAACCTGAAAGCGGCCAAGAAATTGGGGCTTACGGTGCCAAAGGACTTTTACCAAGAAGCAAAGCAGAAAGGAACGATTTACAAATGAACTTGATTGTCTCCGCTATTGGCCAGGGCTTCTTATGGGGCCTGCTCGGCTTGGGCTTGTACCTGAGCTTTCGCATTATGAACACGACTGACATGACAGTGGAAGGAACCTTCCCGCTGGGGGCATCCGTGGCCGTCAGCCTGATCGTCAAGGGGGCCAGCCCATGGCTGGCGACTTTGGCGGCCTTTATCGCCGGAAGCTTGGCTGGCCTGGTTACGGCCCTGCTGATCACGAAGGGGAAGATCCCCAGCCTGCTGGCCGGGATTTTGACCATGACCGGGATCTATTCAGTGGACTTGATGGTCATGGGCAAGTCCAACGTGTCCCTTTTGGGCAAAAGCACGATTTTTGCCAATGCTTTCCTGAAATCCTTGCCCCAGTACTTTGACTCGGTATTTGCCGGAACTTTGATCATGCTGCTGGTTACGGGCCTGCTGATCTGGTTCTTGTACACCGACTTTGGCCAATCCTTCATCGCGACTGGCGACAATCCGCAAATGGCCAAGTCTTTGGGGATCCACGTCAATCAAATGACCATTGTCGGCTTGATGCTGTCAAACGGTCTGGTCGGCCTGTGCGGGGCCGTCGTGGCGCAAAGCAATGGCTATGCCGACGTCAACATGGGGATCGGGACGATCGTCATCGCGCTGGCCTCAATCATCATCAGCGAGGTCATCTTCAGAAACCTGGACCTGGGCAGCCGCCTGTTTGCCGTAACCTTGGGCTCCATCATCTACCGGCTGATCCTGCTGGCGGTGCTGCAGATCGGCTTGTCTTCAGACAACCTGAACCTGATTTCCGCGCTCGTCTTGGCGCTCTGCATGATGCTCCCGCAAGCTGAACAGCAGCTGCATTTGAAAAAGACCCTGTTAGGAGACATGAAAAATGACTAGCGAAGCAACCTTAATCAAACTGGAAAATATTGAAACGACCGTCAACCCTGGCACGGCGGATGAAGCCAAGATCCTGAAAGGGATCAACCTGGAGATCAGGGAAGGGGACTTTATCTGCCTGCTTGGCGGCAACGGGGCGGGCAAGAGCACGCTGTTGAACGTCTTGGCGGGGGAAGTCAGCCCGTCCAAGGGGAAGATCTTCTATAAAGGAAAGGACATCAGCAAAGAGAGCGAAGAAAAACGGAGCCGCTTCATCGCCCGAGTCTTTCAGGATCCCAAATTAGGCACCGCGCCGCGGATGACGGTCGCGGAAAATCTGCTGTTGGCCGCCAAGCGGGGAGAGCGGCGGCCGTTGAAATTGCGGAAGCTGAAGGCACAAAGGGCGGCTTTTGCCAAAGCGCTGGCGGCAATCAACAACGGCCTGGAAGACAAGCTGGACGTGGCCGTTGACCAGCTCTCTGGCGGCCAGCGCCAGGCCTTGAGCTTCGTGATGGCGACTTATAAACGGCCAGACCTGCTTTTGCTCGATGAGCACACGGCGGCCTTGGACCCAAGATCCAGCCGGAAGCTGCTGGAAGCTACGGACGCCAGCATTCGCCAAGAGCAAATCACGGCCGTGATGATCACCCACCACATGGAGGACGCCTTAAAATACGGCAACCGCTTGCTCGTGCTGGAGGACGGACAGGTCATCCGGGATTTCCGGGGAGTGGACAAGGCCAAGCTGACCCTGAGTGACTTAGCCAAATTCTTTGAATAGCAGGCAAAAATAAAGCAGACAAAAAAGGAAGAAGCAGGCAGCGCGCTGCCTGCTTCTTCCTTTGCTATTTGATAAAAAAATGAATAAAAAAAGCCGCTACAGGTCAGCAGCGGCTTTAAGTCCTTATGGACCCCCTGGGAGTCGAACCCAGATTTCAAGAACCGGAATCTTGCGTGCGATCCATTACACTAAGGGTCCATCCGATTACCTAATCTATTATAACAAACAATTTTAAATTGGGAAGAGCTAAATTTAGAAAGTCCGCAAAAATTAAGACTTAGTTTTTGCAATTTTAACTTTTTGTAAAGGCTTTTTAGGAAATGGCAAAGTCGTTCAAAAAGCTTGCATACAAAATAAATTCTGCTATACTAGGGAGTGTCGAGAGAGAAATGGAGATTTAAGCGAAAGTCTTGTTTCTCTTATATTTTTAAGCAATGTGGGACACAAAACGTCAACACTATGGTCGACATGCGTCCCACTAGAAGGATGGTTACTTTGAACACGGATTTATCCTTGCTCGAACTGCTTGTTCCTGATGCTTTAAAGATCTTTCGGCAAAGATACCTGATCCTGGAGCAGATCAGCCTGCATGCCCCGATTGGTCGGCGGAATGTGGCAATCAGGCTCGGCTTAAGCGAACGCAATATTCGTACCGAGACTGAGAATCTGCGGAAATTGGGCCTGATCGAAATTCATAATTACGGGATGGTCCTCACGGAGAAGGGAGAAAGCGTCGTAAAAGACGCAGCACAGATTGTTGATCGACTTTTTAATGCCAGCCAAGCAGAAGTGAAGCTGGCCGAGAAACTTGAAATCGACCGGACAATCATTGTCGCGGGCGACTCTGATCTGCAAGGCCGGGTCTATGACCTGGCAGGCGAGGAGCTGAACTCAGCCCTGAACCTGCTCTTGCCCCTGGCTGACTGCATTGTGACGGTCATGGGCGGCAAGACGATTGCCAAGGTCGCCAAGAAGCTGACCCCGTCATTGAGCGAAAACCGGAAAATCAAATTCGTTCCCGGCCGCGGTGCTCTTGGCGGCAGAGTCAACACGGAAAGCAACGCCATCGTCCAAGAGATGGCCCGTGCTACCGGCGGCAATTATGAATCGCTTTTCTTGCCGGAACAGGTTCCCAAGGATGCCTACCGCTCCTTGCTTCATGATCCGGAGATCAGCGAAGTGCTACAAGACATCTCGCAAAGCGACGTCGTCATCCATGGCATTGGCTTAGCCGATGAAATGGCTAGACGGCGGGGGTACGGCCCCTTGGCTTTGGCTAAGTTGCGCGAGAGCAAGGCAGTCACCGAATGCTTTGGATGTTTCTTCGATGACGAAGGACACGTAGTCGAACGAATCAGACAGGTTGGTTTGCAGTTCGAAACATTAACGAATGTCCCGCATATTATCGCGGTGGCCATGGGAGCCCGCAAGGCTGAGGCCATTCAAGCATATATGCGCAATGCTCCTCATCAGACCTGGCTAATTACTGATGAGGCAGCCTCAAATCTGATTTTAAACGGGAAAACCCGCTTAAAATAAAATGTTGTTTATAGTTCTTAAGGAGGACTTACGAATATGACAGTTAAGATTGGTATTAACGGTTTCGGCCGTATTGGTCGTTTGGCTTTCCGTCGTATTATGGACTTGGGCGAAGCTTCAAAGGACATCGAAGTTGTTGCTATTAACGACTTGACTACTCCAGCTATGTTGGCTCACCTGTTGAAGTACGACACTACCCATGGCACTTTCGACCACGAAGTTTCAGCTACTGAAGACTCACTGGTAGTTGACGGCAAGAAGTACCGTGTTTACGCTGAAGCAGACGCCAAGAACATTCCTTGGGTTAAGAACGACGGCGTTGACTTCGTTCTTGAATGTACTGGTTTCTACACTAGCAAGGCTAAGTCAGAAGCCCACCTTGAAGCAGGCGCTAAGCGTGTATTGATCTCAGCTCCAGCCGGCAACGACTTGAAGACTATCGTTTACTCAGTAAACCAAGACACTTTGAACGCTGACGACAAGATCGTTTCAGCTGGTTCATGCACCACTAACTCACTTGCTCCAATGGCTAACGCTTTGAACAAGGAATTCGGCATCGAAGTTGGTACTATGACTACTATCCACGCCTACACTGCTACTCAAAAGGTTTTGGATGGTCCTGACCGTAAGGCTAACTTCCGTAACGCACGTGCCGCTGCTGAAAACATCATCCCTCACTCAACTGGTGCTGCCAAGGCTATCGGCCTTGTATTGCCAGAATTGAACGGCAAGCTTGATGGTCACGCACAACGTGTTCCAGTTCCAGATGGCTCAGAAACTGAACTTGTTACTATCTTGAACAAGAAGGTAACTGCTGAAGAAGTTAACGCAGCTATGAAGAAGTACGAAAGCCCATCATTTGCTTACAACGATGACGAAATCGTTTCAAGCGACGTTCTTGGTATGACTGCTGGCTCAATCTTTGACCCAACTCAAACCCAAGTTATCACCGCTGGTGACAAGCAACTTGTTAAGACTGTTGCTTGGTACGACAACGAATACTCATTCACTTGCCAAATGGTTCGTACTTTGTTGCACTTTGCTACTCTTTAATTTTAAGTTAAAGACTAAATTTAATTAGTAGTGTGAAAGAAGGCGGAGGGAAATATCTTCCTTCCGCCTTTTTTCGATGAAATATTAGGAGATTTTTTCAATGGCTAAATTGATTGTTTCTGACGTAGACGTTAAGGACAAGAAGGTTTTGGTTCGCGTTGACTTCAACGTGCCAATTAAGGATGGCGTGATTGGTGACGACAACCGTATCGTAGCCGCATTGCCAACTATCAAGTACATCATCGAACACGGCGGCAAGGCAATCTTGCTGTCACACCTTGGCCGTGTCAAGAGCGATGAAGACAAGAAGAGCTTGAGCCTGGCTCCAGTTGCCAAGCGTTTGGGCGAATTGCTGGACAAGCCAGTAACTTTCGTACCTTCAAACGAAGGCAAGGAAGTTGAAGACGCCATCAACAACATGAAGGACGGCGACGTAGTTGTTTTGGAAAACACCCGTTTCCAAGACATCGACAACGACTTCGGCAAGCGCGAATCAAAGAACGACCCTAAGCTGGGCGAATACTGGGCATCATTGGGCGACGTCTTCGTAAACGACGCCTTCGGTACTGCTCACAGAAGCCACGCTTCAAACGTTGGTATTGCTACTGCCATGAAGGCTGCTGGCAAGCCTGCTGCTGCCGGCTTCCTGCTTGAAAAGGAAATCAAGTTCTTGGGCAACGCCGTTGCCAACCCAGTTCACCCATTCGTAACCATCTTGGGTGGTGCTAAGGTTTCAGACAAGATCGGCGTGATCACCAACTTGATTCCTAAGGCTGACCACATCATCATCGGTGGTGGTATGGCTTACACCTTCCTGAAGGCTCAAGGCCACAAGATCGGCAAGTCATTGGTTGAAGACGACAAGGTTGAATTTGCCAAGGAATTGTTGGAAAAGGCTGGCGACAAGCTGGTTCTGCCAATCGACAACGTAGCCGCAACTGAATTCAACAACGATGCTGCTTCAGAAGTCGTTGGCGACGACATTCCTGACAACGAAATGGGCTTGGACATCGGTCCTAAGACTGTTGAACTCTTCAAGAAGACTCTTGAAGGTGCCAAGACTGTTGTTTGGAACGGGCCAATGGGCGTGTTCGAAATGCCTAACTTCGCCAAGGGGACTTTGGAAGTCGGCCGTGCTTTGGCTGACTTGCCAGACGCGACTACTATTGTCGGCGGTGGTGACTCAACTGCTGCTGCCAAGCAATTGGGGATCGCTCCTAAGTTGACTCACATCTCAACTGGTGGTGGCGCATCTCTTGAATACCTTGAAGGTAAGGAATTGCCAGGTATCGCTTGCGTTTCAGACAAGTAGTTTAGGAGGAATTATAAATGTCACGTACCCCAATTATTGCTGGTAACTGGAAGCTGCACAACAACCCAGAACAAACCGTTGAATTCGTTAACGCAGTTAAGGCCCAATTGCCAGACCCATCAAAGGTTGAATCATTGATCTGTGCACCAGCTGTTGACCTTGACGCTTTGCGCAAGGCTGCTGAAGGCTCAAACCTGCACATCGGTGCAGAAAACTGCTACTTCGAAGACGAAGGTGCCTTCACTGGTGAAACTTCACCAAAGGTTCTGCACGAAATGGGCATCCAATACGTAATTATTGGCCACTCAGAACGTCGCGGCTACTTCCACGAAACTGACGAAGACATTAACAAGAAGGCTAAGGCTATTTTTGCTAATGGCATGACTCCAATCATTTGCTGCGGTGAATCATTGGAAACCCGTGAAGCCGGCAAGGAAGCTGAATGGGTAGTTGGCCAAATCAAGGCTGCTTTGGCAGGCTTGACTGCTGAACAAGTTTCATCACTCGTAATTGCCTACGAACCAATCTGGGCAATCGGTACTGGCAAGACTGCTTCAAGCGACCAAGCTGAAGACATGTGCAAGACTATCCGTGAAACTGTTAAGGACTTGTACAATGAAGAAACTGCTGAAAACGTCCGCATCCAATACGGTGGTTCTGTAAAGCCAGCCAACGTTAAGGAATTGATGGCAAAGCCTGACATCGACGGTGGTTTGGTCGGCGGTGCTTCATTGGTACCAGACTCATACTTGGCTTTGGTAAACTACCAAGACTAATTTTGAATAACTGTCATAAAAAGTCGCTCCCGTTCAGGGACGCGGCTTTTTATTACGTTGAGGGCGAGAAAACTTGGCATTTCAATGCCGAGTTGAATCGCC
>NZ_JAOQBX010000012.1:0-48484 GCF_044902225.1 Lactobacillus sp. 23-2
ATCTTACCGACAGGTGTGTGACTTGACACCCATCAGTAAGAAATATTATAGAGCCGAATAAACCTAATCCAGTCCACTTTCGGGCTGGATTATTATTTTGCTAACTTTTTGTAATAAAAAAGCTTGACTTTCTTTTGGCAAGCTTGTATTCTTATGATTAACAACTTACAAAAAGAAAGTAGCGAGGTAAAAACAATGAAGGTAACAATTTTTGGCAAGGGCAACATGGGGCAGGCAATCGGCAAGAACTTTGAACTGGCCGGCAATCAAGTAGAATACTTTGGTAGTAGCGACAAGGCAGAAAAGCTTGGCGACCTGGTAATCATGGCTGTGCCATTCAGCGCTTTGGAAAGCATCGCTAACCAATACAAGGACGAGCTGAAGGGTAAAATCGTCATCGACATCAGCAACCCGCTGAACTTCGACACTTGGGACGAATTGGTCGTGCCAGCTGACTCATCCGCGGCGCAATTGCTCCAGTCCTGGCTACCTGACTCCAAGGTAGTCAAGGGCTTCAACACGACTTTTGCCGCAACTCTGCAAAGCGGAAAAATTGGCGACCTGCCAACCACGGTTCTTCTGGCCGGTGATGACCAGGAAGCCAAGGCAACCATTAAGGAAGCTTTAGCTGGCAGTCCTTTGCGGGTCCTGGACGCCGGCGCCTTAAAGCGGGCTAGAGAACTGGAAGCAACTGGCTTCCTGCAAATGACCCTGGCAGCTAGCGAACAAATTGCCTGGACTGGCGGCTTCGGCATCGTTGAATAAGAGCAAAAAAGAGTGGGTTCATCGAACTCACTCTTTTCTTGTACCCAAATTTTTGAGAATAGGAATACTTATCAGATTAAATTAGTCCTGGTCATCTGGAAAACGCATCCCCCATTGCCCTCTAACTGCCGTCAAAATGTGCATCACTTCCCGGGAAGTCTGCAGTTCGCCATCGTCATGGCCCTGCTCTACGTACCGCTGCATGTCGGCTACTTCATAGTCCAGAGCCAGACCGCTTTCCCCAGCCGTGATTGTCTCTTTGCGTTCTTCATGAGCTGAGGCAGTGTAGGTAACTTCCGCCTGCATGGCCCGCGGGTAGTTGCTGATCTCGACATAGCCTTTAGTCCCGGAAATGACGCCCCGTTTTGGCTGCTTGGCCCGCATCGACAGCGCCATCACGGCCAGCTGCTGGCGGTCGTTTTTCAAAATAATGCCGGACTGTTCGTCCACGCCCGTTTCAAAAAACTTCACCGTCGTCAAAATATTGTTAGGCATCTCATCAAGGAAGGTCCGGGCAAAAGCCGTAGCGTAACCCCCGATATCTAAGAGCCCGCCGCCAGCCAGGTCCTTTGAGAAGAAACGGTTGGCCGGATCATAATCCTTCAAACTGCCGAAGTTGACTTGCACCAGCTGGATCTGGCCCAATTTGCCAGAAGCGATCAGCTCCTTGACCTTGCGGTAAATCGGCATGTGGTAGAGGGGAGCCAACAGCTGCAAAAATATGTAATCAAAAATATCAATTTAAGTTTACTAGTATCTATTAGTAGACTTTTCTATTCTAGATCGTGTTTTTAATGTTTTAAGACGAGTTTTATGATAAACTATGGTTGAATGCGAACACATGATCGTGATGAGAAAGCAGGTTCCAAAAATGACCAGAAAAACGAAAAGAACTCAGACTAAAACGATCAGAGCTTATACCGTAAAGCTGACTGATGAGGAAATTAAAGAGCTGGATGAGCTGTTTGCTGGCTACGGCAGATGCAAGGATTTGCTCTATGCTCAGCTGTGCGGCATCAATCACATGACGGACGTCAAACAGTGGCACGGCCCTAGAGACAGAATCCGCAAGCACGACGGTGAAATCAAGAAGGCTCGCAAAGCGGTCAAAGACTGGAAAAAGGTCTATAAGAAGAATAAAGCTCAAGGGCTGAAATCACCTGACGCAAGAACGGTCAGACTTTCAAAACAAAAGCTTCTGAATGAGCAGTTTGGAATTCAAGGCCGCCATGCAACGGAAGCAGTTAAAGACGTGTGCATGAACCTCAATTCCATGTGGTCAAATCTTGGCTTAAAACTGAAAAAGCAGGTGCAAGCCAATGAAAGATTGGCTAGCGCTGAGCGCCAGTATCTTAATTACGTCTTTACTTCACCATATTACTGGCAGCTTATTCTGCAGGGACGCGAAAACGAGGCAAAGCCAAACGAAGAAGTTAGCCAATATCCTTCGTTAAGAACATCTCTAACCGAAGAACAGCTTCGGCATTGTGCTGGATACATCAGACGACTTACCAGAAAGCATAAGCCATACCCTCATTCAAGTTCCGCACGATGCATGCTCTGTGATGAAATAATGTGGCGTGTGGTCAAAAAAGGCGGCTCAAGCTATTTGGAAATCATGACGGCAAAGCGCGGAAAGAAAAAGCAGTTTAAGCTGACCGGACCATACTGCTATGCCAACAAGAAGAAGCGTGGCGACATTCAGCTAATTCTTGACAGAAACAAGAAGCGGCTGGAAGTTCATCGCGCTATCGAGTCGGTTGTGAGCAACAAGCGCAATCTACATAAAAAACTGGGCATGGACAAGGGTCTGGCCACTCTTATTTCGTGCAGCAGCGGTCAAGAATACGGAGCAAACTTCAGCAAGCTTGTAAGTGCCGAAGCCGAACGGATCAATCGCCGCAATACGAATCGCAACAAATACATCCAGCCAGCAAAAGAATTGAGACGGCAAGAATCAAACTTGCAAAAGAAACTGGCAGGTACTCATTCTGCCAAGACAAACAAGCGCATCAGATGCCAAATTGGCAGCATTGAGCGACAAATCGCTCATTTGGAAAAGCACCACCTCGGCAATAAGCTTTATCGTCGGCAACATGAGAGAAAGCAAAACAACATGGAACGGATGATGAACGTAAGCATTAGACAGATGCTTATAACCGAAGAACCAGACGTCCTTGTCAAAGAAGATCTGAGCTTTACCAAAGAAAAGCTGCCAAAAGCATCAAGCCGCTATGAGGCAAAGGTAAGGCGCAAGCTGTCTTCATGGGCAAAGGGAACATTGGACAAGCGCATCGAGTATCTGTGCGCCAGTCAAGGCATTAAGACGGTCGATGTCAACCCAGCATATACGTCACAGTTCTGTCCAAGATGCGGCGCACACTTTACCGAAAGAAAAGGCATGCATCATGAGACCGCAGTCTGTCCAAATTGCGGAGAGATGAATGCAAATACGGCTGCCGCCGTAAATATCTTGCGAAGGATGGATGACAAAGAAATAACGCTGTACACCCCATATCGGAAGGTTGAAAAGATTCTTGAAGATCGTTATGCAAATAAGCAGGCAGTGATGGCATAATCCATCAGTCAAAGCGTCACAAGCGTGGGCTCGCCCCTGCTTCAAGTCTAGGACTGGGCG
The DNA here is from genome assembly GCF_044902225.1 of Lactobacillus sp. 23-2. NCBI lineage: Bacteria > Bacillati > Bacillota > Bacilli > Lactobacillales > Lactobacillaceae > Lactobacillus > Lactobacillus sp. 23-2. Next base: position 3,404 of record NZ_JAOQBX010000012.1, read on the forward strand.
CTGCCCTAGAGCCTCGGCACTAGGGAAAATTAGGACATATTCCTGCTTGCTTTACAGACATGGCCTCTGGGCTTTGCTTGTGAAGCATGGCGAACTCTTTGACTGTGCGTATGATAACAACATCAGAAGCTAGGGAGCAACTTTAGTGGAGGTGCGTATAACTGAGCGCACAAGGCATTTCCTCGTGAAAAAGCCTAAAAAAATCCTCCGGCTTCGGCTGGAGGACAAGAATGTAGTCATTAATGTTCACTTGAATATTAATGGATATATTTTTGAATTCGGTAAGGCCTTCTGTTAAAATCAAATTCTTTTCTTTAGCCAGGCTTGCCAGGTCTTCCAGCTGCTTTTCATTGATCGTGATCGCTTTTTCGCAAAAAACATGCTTGCCAGCCAAAAGTGCCTGCTTGGCATATTGGTAGTGGAAGTTGTGAGGGGTGGCGATATAAACGATATCTACGTCAGGATCCTTGATCATTTCATCTGGGTCAGTATAAAGATGTTTGATTCCCTTTTCCTGACCAAAAGCTTCCAAAGCCTCTTTATGAGGGTTGGTGGCAGCGTAAACTTCGCCGTTGACCCGCTTTAATGCGTCAGCCATTTCTCCGGCAATCCAGCCAGTCCCGATAATTCCCCAATTGTATTTAGTCATGATCTTCTCCTTTTCCAATTTCAACTGCCTTGCCATCTTGAACAGTGATGACGGAAGTAACTTCTCCTGCAAAAAGCGACGAGGCAACAACTCCATTAAAGGCAAGCAGTTGCTGGTTTACTTCTTCGATCTTGTCCCAATTTTCCGCGTATAGATCAACTAGCTTGTTGCCCAAAATTGATTCGTCTTCTCGGACACTGGCCTTCAAAGCCAAGCCTTTAGCAAACCTAAGCAAGGATTTAACAGCTGGAGCAGCTACTTCAAGGCAGAGCTGGATATCTGGGTCGAGCTTTTCTCTTAGCCGGCCTTCTGGCAAAAGAAGGATATATTCATCAGCCTCTTGCGCGGCGATTTTTTCAAAAAGATGGATTCCGCCCTTGCTCTTGAGTGCCCTTAAGGAAAAATCAACGCTGTCTGCTCCGTCAAAGGCCAGGTCAAGCTGGTCTGCTTCTTCTGCTGTCTTAATTGCCAGGCCGAGACTGTCCCCTAACTGCCGGGTAGCCGGGGCAGGGGAGTAGAGGTCAAGGGCTAGCTTGGCCTTGGCGATTGCCCGGGTCAAGTCGGCCACGTTGCTTCCGCCGCCAAGGGAAACCCTCTGCCCTGGCTGAATCTTCTTCAGCGCGAAATCTGAAATTAAAGTCATCACATTCTCCTTCTAAAAAAACTGTAAATTATTTTCTACATCGCCAGCTTAGCCGAAATTTATTTGCAAGACCATAGTAAGCAAAAGACAGGGAAATGTCAATAAATAAATTTACAAGATTTTAAAACCGATGAAATTAATTTACAAGAGATGCTATAATAGCACTGTAGAATCAAGAAGGAACAGGAGAAAGACTGGTAAACATGGAAAACGAAGAGAGCATCATCGAGCAGATCCTCCGCCAGAAAAATGGTATGTCCCCAAGTGACCAAAAGGTTGCCCAGATTATATTAAACAAGCCAGAGGAAGTGGTTAACTACACGATTTCCCAGCTGGCCCAAGCAGCAGACGTTAGCGGGGCATCAGTGACCCGCTTTTGCCATAATTTGAATTTATCGGGCTTTCACCAGCTGAAAGTCAGTCTGGCCCGGGTAAAGTCACCCGTCTCAAGCTTGGCATCCCTGAACCAGGATGATGTCTCCCAAGCCCTGGACCAGATCGCGACCAGCAAAGAAGACGAAATCGACCGGACTATTCGCCGCTTGCCAGCTGCTACTCTGAAAGAAGTCCTGGGTCTCTTGGAAAATAGCCGCTTGATCCAAGTCGCGGCTGAAGGGGACACCTATCCAGTCGCTGAAGACGCGGTCTACAAGCTGAACCAATTGGGCTTATTGGCTATTTCCAGTCCGACCATGGAAACGGTAATCGGCCAGACCATGAATATGAGCAGCAGCGACTGCCTTTGGCTGATTTCCAACTCTGGTGAATCATCTGGCTTGTTAAAACTGGCTGATTTGGCCAAGGAAAAAGGCATCAAGGTCGTAGCCATGACCAACCGGCCAGACTCGCCCTTAGCTGCTAAGAGCGACTACCATCTGACAACTGCAATTGGCCAGACGGTCTTGCAGGAAGAATACCTCTTTTCCCGCCTGGCATCATCGTCTTTGGTTGAAGCAATCTTCCTCTTGCTTTTAAATCGGGACAAAAAGCGTCTGTCCCACATCCAGGCGCATGAAAAGCTGATCGCTGACCGGAAGGTATAAGGCTATCTATTGATGCGATTTGCTGGAGACATCCCCACGTGGTAATCGGCATCGGGCTGATTTACCTGGTCATGGCTGGAAATATTGTAAGAACTAAAAAGGGCTCTTTAAGGCAAAATAAATACCCGCTGGCTTGTTTTTAGCAAGCTGGCGGGTATTTTTTAGTCACCCTTGTTAGGCATAACATCTTGAGTAGCTACTGACACTTCTGTATAATACATAGTAAGAAGGGCTCCTTGTGTTTTTGTCGTTATTAACATTGTAAGGGACAACCCTTCTTTTTTTATTGCCTATTTTCTATTTACACAAGAATTTATACTGAACCTTTTTTAAAAGAAAAGAGCAGATGATGCAAAATTCAGTATTAACAAAACTTAAGCAAGCTGGTTTCTCAGCTGAGCTGATTGATTTTCTTCTTCAGTTCTATATCGGCGCGGTTAATGTCTACGGGATCATTTCACTGGATGACCTGTACGATCTATTTCAAAAGATCAAAGAGCACAATGCTGCCTACCCAGAAATCACTTCTGAACAGTTTATCAGCTTTGGCGAGCTTACGGGCGGTCAATCAGGAACTCATTATCTTGTTTATAATCCTGCAGTTTTTGACAAATATTCCAAGCAAGTTGACAATCCGCTGACTAGCCCCTTGTTGGTTAACAAGAAAGTTACCTGGACAGAAATAAACATCCAGCAAATTTGGAATCTTTACCTGGAAATTTGCCAAGAGTGCGGTCGACTTTATCTGACTCCTGAAAATCTCCTCGATTACGCAACGCATGAAGAAAATGAAGATGAAAAGAATTTCCGGCAGGCTCTCTCAGAGCTGAAGCTTGACGGAAAAAAGTTGGATAAAGTTGCCAGTCGAATTATACCGGGTGATACGGCCGTAAACGAGATAATTGATTTGGTAACTTACATCTATCAATCAGGCGCTGGTGTCTTATATGATGCCGAGAATGAGCTGCAGTTTGCTTTTGAGTACTATAAGCTCAAGCTCAGCCAACGTGAATTTAAAGAAATGTCCACGCTGATGAAGCAAGCTGTTTACGAGCAGCCTTGCTGGGGTCTTGGTGGTCGCTCTTATGTAGAAGTCAAAGGCTACGATACCGATGATGACTTTGATGAGACATTTTACGACGAAGATGATAACGACTTTTTTTGATTGGGAAGATGATGAGGGGCTCTTGGAGGAAGATGTGGATATTGACTCGAACTCACTGCATGACCTGCTATTAGGATTGGCTGACAGTGACCAGCCGCAGGACAAGACCGTGAATAAAGTCAGCTATCCCAAACGCTTGCTGGACAAAACCATGAAGAAGCGCTACGCCAAAGCTGCTTTTACGGAGGAAAAGCTGGACTTTTTGCACAAATTCTTCCAAGGGGCCGTCAACCTCTACGGCGTAATCGAGATCATTGACCTGTCACAAATCTATGCGGACATTCTACCCAAGGTGAAAAGGCTGAACAGCTTAAAGCCATGCCGGGACTGCTGGGCCTGATCGAAAAGGATAGTTAACATAAAAATCAGTATGCAGCAGAAAAGGAATGATCATTATGGGATGTTCTGTAACGAAACGGGCCAGACAGGTCAAGCAACCAAGGGGCGGATACCTTAATCCGCGTTTTTTTAACACAGAGTCGCTGGGTGAGGGAATGGCTGCGCTCAACCCTGAAGAAAACGTATCCCCCAACCTGATTGGCTTGACGGTAGATTACATGACGCGCTTCATGTCGGGAACTGCTATTGAAGAGGCGTTTAAGATCTCGCTGATTGGCGCGCTCTTTCTCGGTATGGCAGATAAGGCACGAAGACTTAGCTCTGGAATTAAAGGGCTGGATGATGATTCCATCAAAAATGCCGTAAAGCTGACCGGATTTGACGCATGTGCGCGGGCTGGGCTGATAGCCTATAAGCCTGTAGAAGAGATCAACCCAGACGTGGCCACGATCCAGAACGTGCGGACGATGGTAGAGCGGTCACTAAATTTTTTGGATGCCTATGGACCGAAAATTCTCGATAGCTTCACGATGGATGGCGGCTATACCGACACAGTTGATTCGGGGGATGGCGACTTTATTACCGCTGATACCCTGTGGGACTTTAAGGTGTCTAAGGCAAAAGTCAAGAAAGAGGCAACGTTGCAGCTGCTTATGTATTGGCGCATGGGGATGCACTCGATTCATCCTGAATTCAAGAAGCTCAAGTATCTTGGGATCTACAATCCGAGAAGCAATTTGCTTTCCCAGATTTCTGTAGCTGAAATTCCAAGCAATGTGATCCTTGAAGTTGAAAGAGATGTCATTGGATATGCTTCGTAGAGGTGTTTATCGCGTTTCAGAAGTAAAAATCCTGGCAGACAATATTAAAAAACGTCCTTGAGAACATTTCTCGAGGACGTTTTTAAGAAAGCGCAAAGCTGAAATGCCTGGCAAGCCCAACTATCTATGCGTACCCGCTACCCAGAAGGCAATCCTAGGCGCGTTTGGACTGGATGAGGAATGGATCAAGACACAGGCAAGACTGATTGGAAAAGATATCCAGAACGTCGCAATGTCAGAAGAACAGAAGGACGATGAAGAGTATTGAAACTAGTGAAGGTGAGATTCTCGTATTTCTAGAACCGCATGTGAAAATGTGAGAAGCCAGCATTAATTTACCGTGCTATTGAGCTGCTGCATTTTTTCTGTAGCTTAAAGTCCACTGAGTTAGGTCACTGAAGTACAATAGCTATAGAACGTTTTGCACAGTTAGAAATGTGATGAGGAAATTAGAAATGTTGGATAAGATCAGATTTAACGATTTAGTGGAAGAGTACCAAAAAGACTTTGAGTACAGGATTCATAGTGTCCATTCTTTGTGGCTGGCAATAGCATGCTTTCATAGCAATTGGAGTTTAGATGATCAAGATTTTGAAAGCATGTTTGTTGACGTTGTGCAGAATGTAGGAGACATTCTCAATCTTAATACGTTTACGTTTGACCATGATACCCTATTAGAATTGGTTGAGAGATCGCCTAAAATAGTCCGTCGGATGATGTTTAATCTGTTTGACGAAAATCAGGATCTAGTCAATCGAATCAAAAACTTTGAGCATCGAGCTAATGAATTGTTAGGTGGAGACTACGTTTTAGATGAAGAGACGATCAGTATGTTGCTCTGTCTTAATTCATCTAATAGATACAGTGTATTTAACTTGCGAGGCTGTCAAAGACTGGCTAGCTGGCTAAAATTAGACTATGAATTCGAGCAACCAGCTACTGTCAAGAATTTACAAAAATGGTTAGTCTTGGCCCAAGAAATTATTGAGCAATTATCTGATAATCAGCTATTGCTTGATGAGTATAAGTACTATCTTGAACAGAATACTGAAGGCGAGCCAAATTATCTATATTACCTGTGCGATAAGTTTGGATATGATTTTCAATGGTCTGCTGAAAAGGATTCTAATCTTTTTGTTTTAGCATCTGATATCAGCAATTATCTTGCCCAACATCGTGACTTGACTCCTGCAACTGGTCAAAAGCAGTACTGGTGGCTGAATGCTAATCCTAGTTTTTGGAACCTATCTGATTTAAAGATTGGTGAGGAGCGCTATTATACCCTTTATAGTGAAAGTGGCCATAAAAGACGGGTCTTCCAGCATTTCTTGGATGCAAAGGTTGGTGACAAGGTTATTGGCTATGAATCATATCCAAGCAGGAATGTTGTAGCTTTGATGGAAATCAGCCGGGCTAGTGATGGTGAGGCGGTCTTTTTCAAGAAAATCGAAGAATTTGAACATCCAGTGGCTTATAAAGACCTGCGGCAATGCCCGGAACTGAAAGACTTAGAAGTTTTCATCAGCCCAACTGGCTCACTATTCAAGGTAACTGAAGACGAATTCAACTTCATCATGGATAAGGTCAGAGAGCATAACCCGGTGGCATATACTAAAGATAATTTTCTCTCAGAAGTTTACATGCCAGAAGCAGACTATAATCGCTTAACAGCACTGTTAAAGTACAAGAAGAACATAATTCTGCAAGGCGCACCTGGCGTAGGCAAGACTTTTGCGGCTAAGCGACTGGCGTATGCGATGATGGGGCAGAAAAAGAATGAAAATATTGAGCTGATCCAGTTCCACCAAAGCTACACTTACGAAGACTTCATGATGGGCTACAAGCCAACTGAACATGGCTTTGAACTTCACTATGGCAGTTTTTACCGCTTTTGCAAGCGGGCAGCTGAGCATCCAGATGAACCGTTCTTCTTCATTATTGATGAGATAAACCGCGGCAACTTAAGCAAGATTTTTGGAGAGCTGCTTATGCTGCTCGAAAAGGATTACCGGGATCAGCCGATAACTTTGGCTTACACGGCCGAACCTTTTGCTGTTCCAAGCAATGTTTATCTGATCGGTATGATGAATACTGCCGACCGCAGCTTGTCAATAATTGATTATGCTCTGCGGCGGAGATTCAGCTTTTTTGATATGAAACCAGCTTTTGAAAGTACTGGCTTTATGAAGCAACAATTGATTGCTGGAAATGTCATTTTTGACAGATTGATCAACCGAATTGAAGAACTCAACGATGAGATCAGCAAAGATCCTTCTCTTGGACCAGGTTTCTGCATTGGCCACAGCTATTTTAGCAATCCAGAAGGGAAATGGACGCTTGATGAACTAAGACTGATTATTGATTACGATATATTGCCGATGCTGAGGGAATACTGGTTTGATGACCAGGATAAGCTGGAGCATTGGGAAAATGCTCTGCATGAGGTTCTCAATGATTAAGGACAAGAGCGTCTTCATCAAGAACGTCTATTATATGCTGAGCTATGCGTTTGGTAACCTGCATAAAACAGAGTATAAAAATATCGGCAAGGAAAGCTTTGATAATCTGGACAATCTGTTTGCCGCAATCTTAGCTAAGGGGATCGGCAAGCAACTAAAACAGGGACTGTACCGTGAATATGTATCTTGTCATGATAATTTGCCGGCCGTCCGCGGCAAGATTGATCTGGTCGAAACTATCCGTAACCAGCGGGCTTGCCGGAAGCTTGTAGCCTGTGACTTTGATGAGTTATCTGCCAATAACTTATACAATCAAATTCTGAAATCGACTGCCTTACAGTTGGCGCGGTCAAAGAAGGTTGACAAGAAATACCGTGATCTGCTCAAGAAAGAGTTGGTCTTCTTTGGTGAGATTGATATGGCTGATTTGTCTAAAGTGTCCTGGCAGAAGTTTCACTTTCACCGCTACAATCAGAGTTACCGGCTGCTACTAGGAATTTGTGAGCTGCTGACTGAAGGAAAAATCATGGCTGCAGAGCAGGGAACAATGCGGTTAACTGACTTTGCTGATGACCAGCGGATGTCGCACCTGTACGAGAAGTTCATTCTTGAGTATTACGTGCAAGAGTACGCCCAAAAGTACCGTGGCTTTACTGCGAAGGCTGCCATGATTCCATGGCAGTTGGACGATGACAATAAGAATTTATTGCCGGTGATGAAGTCAGATGTGCTTTTGTCATATGGTGGCAGGGAAATGATAATTGACGCTAAGTATTATGCTCATAGCTTGCAGAGCAATTTTGACACGAAGACGATACACTCGGCTAACCTTTATCAGATTTTTGCCTATGTTAAGAATCTGGCGGCAATACGAAGGAATGATACGGTGGCAGGGATGCTTTTATATGCCATGACTGACGAGGAGATTGTCCCCGATGAAGACTATCAGATGAGTGGAAACCAGATTAGCGTGAAGACGCTAGACCTGGGACAGGACTTTTCGTTTATTAAGGAGCAATTGGATAGAATTGTAACAGAGTTCTTTACGGAATTGTGGTAAAACAAATCCCCGTATCTGCACTATCGCAGGTACGGGGATTTTTATGTGTGCGCAAGTGAGGCAAAATAAAAGCCCCCGCAAGAGCGGAGGCCAGGTTGCTACCTAAACAAGTGCTTAAGTAGTTTTTTCAGGTACTTCGGAGGTACCACTACCAAAATTATGAACCAAAGGTTCATAGGGGAAACACCCCCGTTCACACATCCTAGTTTTGAGATTGATGATTTCGATGTGCCTCTTGGCTGTAACACAATTGAATAGTACAATATAGATACCAGGATTATGAACCGGAGGTCACATCTGATGTGCAAAAATGGTACCAGCTGATTACTTGTACCGAACCGGTTGGAGCGCTTAATAGGCGCTCTTTTTTATTTCTATGATGAAGTAGCCGGCCAACAGCCTGATGGCAAAAACGCATCACTTTAACCTCATTTAAGCAGCAATTTGCAAGCTTTCTGCAGGCTCTAGTACTAACTTCCCAATACCAATCAAATTCAAGTCAGCTAATCAAGCGCCATAGATAATTTAAAAATCCAGGAGGGGAAAATGGAACTAACTACTGATAGATTGCGCTTGCGGCCCTGGGAAGACAGTGATGCCGCCTGCCTCTACGAATTAGCTAAGGATCCAGCCGTCGGTCCTGCCGCTGGCTGGCCCTCCCATAAATCTGTTGAAGAGAGCTTGCAGGTGATTCAAGAGAATTTGCAAGCCCCGGAAACTTACGCAGTTTTGCGGAAAGATGACAATCTAATCATTGGTTGCGCGGGCTTGAGATTTGGTGAGGATGCCTGCTCAGAAAAAGACGATGAACCAGAACTCGGCTATTGGATCGGCAAAGAATATTGGGGGCGCGGCTATGCCCCAGAAGCTGCAACTTGCCTAATTGACCATGCTTTCGCCGACCTAAACTGCAAGGCAGTCTGGTGCTGCTACTATGAGGGGAATGAGAAATCAAAGAGGGTCCAGGAAAAACTTGGCTTCACCTATGTCAAAACTGACCCAGAGGGTGATACCCTGCTTGGTTATAAATTGCCAGAAGTCGAAAATGTCCTAAAGCGGGAAAGCTGTCTGAAATAGTTGTTATTACTTTAGCGGGATCGATGCTATGATAAAAAGCATAACAATTTATTGCTAATTGGAGTGGAGTTTAATGTGTTTAGCTGCAGAAGGCTATCTCCTTGGCAGAAGCAAATATATCTAAAAACGTGCTAAACAAGCAGAACTTGTTTGGCACGTTTTTTTGCGCTCTAAAAGGTCGACTTCTTATGTTCGAAAAAAAAAAATATATGACAAAAACGTAAGTAATTGTTGCGGAAATGTATGTAATGTACTACAATTAACTTGTCAGATGAAGAAATGCTTCAATGACATAAACAAGTCCATTTGAAAATTTAGTAAGGAGACTGTCACAATGACTAAAAAAACTTTGACAAAAGAAGAAAAAATGAGCTTTATCGAGAAGCTGGAAGCAGAACAACTTGAATCCGAATACGATGCCTGGATTTTTACCGACGGTGGCTGCCGCAACAACGGCAACAATGCAGGTGAACACGTTTTGCCAACTGACAAGGCAGCATGGGCATACGTGATCTTGCATGATGGACATGCCATGACCACTACTGGCGGCAAAGTCGGAGCTACTAACAACCAGATGGAAATGACGGCTGTTCTTGAAAGCTTGAAGGCTCTTGAAAACATGGGACTTAGCCAGAAGAAGCTGCTGCTTTCCTTAGATTCAGACTATGTTCGCAAAGCCCTCAGTGACTCTGCCGATGGGACTGCTTGGATCAAAGGATGGAAAAAACGGGGCTGGAGAAATTCTAATGGGAAATCAGTTGCCAACAAGGATTTGTGGAAGGAAATTGACAAGGAAATTGCTAAGTTCTCCGATTTGACTTTGCAGCACGTCGACGGCCATGCTGATAGCGATGGCAACAACCTGGCTGATGCCCTTGTTAATGAACAGATGGACGAGATGTAACAATTCTCTTTTCTCATCGACAGCATCCCTCTCGCGCGGATCATTCTGCGAAGAGGGATGCTTTTTTCTTTGCACCTTGAAAAAGTCGGGGCCTAGAAGTTAATTGCAATCAGTGGCAGCAATTCATATCCATTATTATGTGTAACTGCTAACGGCAAGTATGCAAGTCATGTTATACTAGTAGCAAACAATGTGAAGGGGCCTTTTATCGTGAAGAAATACAAAGTAGGCGAAGCTGCTGAAATCCTTGACGTCTCTGTTGCTACCCTGCAAAGGTGGGACCGGGAGGGCAAACTTAAGGCTGAAAGAAGTGCCACAAATCGGCGTTACTACACCCAAGAGCAGCTTAACGAGTATCTTGGCGCAGCCAGCAACGACGGCAGAATAAACGTGATCTATGCTCGCGTGTCGGCTGCTTGGGCAAGCGATGATTTGGCCAAGCAGGAGAATTTTTTGCTGGACTACTGTAACGCCAACGGCATTACTGTGGGCGAAAGTATGTCAGACATTGGCAGCGGTCTGAATTTTAACCGTCCGGAATGGAACCAGCTCTTGCAGAAAGTTGAAGACCGCGAGGTCAACAAGATCTACGTGACCCACAAAGACCGCTTTGTACGCTTGGCTTTTGACTGGTTTGCCAATTTCTGCAAGCGCCACGGAAGTGAAATCGTGGTCATCAATAACCCCACGACCAGCCCCAGCCAAGAACTGGTGGATGACCTGGTAAGCATCATCAATCTTTTCTCCAGCCGCTTGCCTGGCCTAAGGCGTTACAAGACAGAGATCAAGAATGATCAAGAGCTGGAAGTTGCTGATGCTGAAGTGAAGGAAGCAGAAAAAGCTAAAAAAACTTATGCTGTCAGAAAAGGCCGTCAGCCAGGAATCTATTACAGTTGGCCGGAAGCTGAAAAGCAGGTAAACGGCTTCCCAGGAGCTGAATACAAGTCCTTCAGCCGTAAGTCGGATGCCTTGAACTACTTGAAGCTTGATCCAGCTGATCCGCAAAATGCAGTTAAGCAGGAGCCAGAATACGATAAGAAAGATTATTCTGCCGTTATTTATACCGGGGGTACCTGCCGGAGCACCGGCGCGCGCAAGGGCAGCCATGTCCAAGATAGCGATAAGGCTGCCTGGGCCTACATGATCGAGCATGATGGCCAGCGGCTTGCTAATAGTGCCGGCCGTTTGGGCGCGACCAATAACGAAATGGAAATGACTGCTTTTCTGGAAAGCTTGAAGAAGTTGGAACAGTTGGGTCTGACCCAGCAGCCCTTGCTGTTTGTCTTGAACTCCCAGTACGTTATCAAGTCGGTCAGCGACACAAAAGATGGCCCGGCCTGGATGAAGAGCTGGAAAAAGCGGGACTGGAAGACGGCTAACGGAAAACCAGTAGCCAACCAGGAACTCTGGCAGGAGATTGACCGGGAGCTGGCCAAATTCGATAGCTCCAAGCTGAAATTTGCATGGTTAAGAAGCACTGTCAGCGATGCTGGCAGCGACTTTGTTGACAGCTTGCTGATGAAACGCATGGCAGAACGCCCGGGCGATGTACAAGAAGTTGGGCTACAAGGAAATCGGAATCGTTCCTTGTGAATTCAACGGGCTCAAGGATGTCCCGCTGGTCCTTTTGGAAAAGAAGTTGTAAGAGGTCAATATCATCTGACTGGGATATCACCTGGAAGTGGGTTTCAAACAACAGTGGTGAAGAAGGCAATATTGAAATTAACAAAGAATTGAAGCAAAAGTTGGATGATCTAGTGGCACAAGAAAGAACCAAATAAGCAGCAAATTAGGAGAAAAGAATGGACCAACTTCAAGCAAACGACATTAACGCCGGCGTTGAAGAATACCAGAAAACGCCGAATGCCAAACTGATCGACGTCAGAGAAGAGGATGAGTACGCGGCAGGGCACATCCCGGCCAGCATCAACATCCCTTTGAGCAAGATTGAATCTGCCCAAGGCGAGATCACGGATCTTGATACGCCGCTCTTTGTCTATTGCCGCAGCGGCAACAGAAGCGGTCAAGCAGTTGCCTGGCTTAAGCAGGCAGGCTACAGCAAGGTCAAAAACATTGGCGGGATTGCTAACTATAGCGGCAAGACTGAATAAGGCGAGTAATAACAAAAGGACACCCATCACGATTCGTGACAGGTGTCCTTTTTGCATGTTTCTTTTATTCAAAAGCCATCTGGCTGGTGTAGAGCTTGTAGTAGAAGCCGCGCTTCTTGATCAAGTCAGCGTGCGGTCCTTCTTCAATAACCTGGCCGTCTTTTAATACGACAATCTTGTCTGAGTTCAAAATCGTCTTTAAACGGTGGGCAATCACGAAGCTGGTCCGGCCGGCAATCACATTGTCCATGGCCTTTTGGATCTTTTCTTCCGTAACCGTGTCGACGTTGCTAGTTGCTTCGTCCAGGATCAGGAAGGCCGGGTCGACCAGAATAGTTCTGGCGATTGACAAAAGCTGCTTTTGCCCGGTAGAGAAGTTGGCCTGGCCGTTTTCAATTGGCGTGTCATATTGCTCTGGCAGGGTCATGACAAAGTCGTGCAGCTGGGCTTCCTTAGCCGCGGCTATAACTTCATCCATAGAAGCATCCGGCTTGCCGTAGCGGATGTTGTCAGCTACCGTCCCGGAGAAGAGGACTGAATCTTGCAAGACAATCCCGACATTGCTTCTGAGATTTTCCAGCTGCAGGTCCCGGACATCAGTGCCGTCAAAAGTTACGGCTCCGCTGTTTACGTCATAGAAGCGGTTGATCAAATTCATGATCGTCGTTTTACCAGACCCGGTCGGGCCAACGACAGCAACTGACTGACCCTTAGGCACCTCAATTGATACCCCGTGCAGGATTTCCTTGTCTGGAGTGTAGCCAAAGTGCACATCTTCCAGGCGAACGGCTTCATTCACTCCAGAAATGGTCTTCCCATCTGGAACCGTATCCTCTTCAGCCTGCGCTTCAACCGTTTCCAGGCGCCGGGCACCGGTCAAGGCGAGCTGCAGCATGGAGTAGATGGAAGTTACTTGAGTCAGCGGCTGGAAATAGGTCCAGGAGTATTCGGTGAAAGTCACGATCAAGCCCAGGCCGGCCGCCTGGCTGACCTGCTTGGTCATAATCATGTAAGCGCCAGTGGCGATCACGATCGCGAAGTTTAACAGCGAGAAGCCGGAAACCAGCGGGTTCAGGATGCCAGAGTAGAACTGCCCCTTGAACATGGCTTCCCGGACCTTGGCGTTTTCTTTCTTAAAGCCGGCTACAGACTGCTCGCGCAGGCCTTGGGTGATGATAATGTTTTCCCCGTTGAGCTGCTCGTTGATGTAGGCATTGAGCTCACCGACCCGGTCTTGCTGGCGGTCCAGGTAGACCCGGGCTTTTTTCATGATGATAAAGCTCAAGAGCAGGATCAAAGGGGTGGTGATTACCACGCTGATGGCCAGTTTCCAGTTGATGGCGAACATCACGATGATCGTCCCGATAAACAGCATGGACTGGGAAATAATTTCAAAAAAGGCGTTGTTCAAAGCGTTGAAGATGTTGTCCAAGTCACTGTTGAACAAGGAAAGGATCTGCCCGTCCTGGTGGGTATCAAAGTAACGGATGGTCATCCGCTGCAATTTGCCAAACAGGCCCTTGCGCATGTCATTGTTGGCATTGGCGTTAAAGCGCGTCATCATCATCCAGGCAATGTAGGTCGCGATGGAATTCAAGGCATAGAAGGCTGCCATCCAGGTCAAGGCTTGGTAGAAGCGGGTTAGGGTGGCATGGCCTTGGGCGCTTTCTTTGACAAAAGCCGACAAGTCGGTAACCGCCATCCCCAGCAGGGTTGGTGCGGCTACCTGGGCGGCAGTGGCCAGCAGGTAGATCACGACGGAAATCACGATCGGCTTTTGATAAGCGCGCAGGTATTTCCTAAGATAGGCAAGGGACTTCTGGGTGTTGGACATTAAATTTCCTCCTTCCTTTCCTTGGCTCTTTGGGTCTGGTAGATTTCCTGGTAGATCGGCGAAGTCTTGAGCAGCTCTTCATGCGTACCTTCAGCTGCCAGGCGGCCTTCATCCAAGACCAGGATCTTGTCGGCATGCATGACGGAGACGATTTTTTCAGCAATCATGACCGTGGTCGTTTCCGGCAGCTGCTTCTCAAGCGCCTGCTGGACCAGCTTTTCGCTTTCAGCGTCCAAGGCGGAAGTTGAGTCATCCAGAATCAGGATCGGACTGCCGGCGATGATCCCGCGGGCAATTGACAGGCGCTGCTTCTGCCCACCGGAGAAGTTGGCGCTGCGCTCTTCGACTTCATGGTCAAAAGTCTCATCATAGCGCTGGATGAATTCATTGGCTTGGGCAATCTGGGCGGCACGCTCCAGTTCATATGGCGTGGCATCCTGCTTGCCTTGGCGCAGGTTGTCGGCAATCGTGCCTGAGAACAGGATTGCCTTCTGCAAGACATAGGAAACCGTCTTGCGCAGGGCGGTCTCATTGACCTGGCGCAGGTCGCTGCCGCCAATCTTGACCGTCCCCGTGGTCGGATCGTACAGCCGGGCCAGCAGCTGGGCCAGAGTCGTCTTGCCCGAGCCAGTGGCCCCAACGATGCCGACCATCTGTCCCGGCTGGACCTTGAAGGAAATATGCTTCAGGACCGGCTTGGTGCCGTCTGGGTAAGTGAAGGAGACGTCGTCAAATTCAATTGAGCCGCCCAGCACGTCTTCTGGAGCTTTTTCATTAAAGACGACGTCTGGCTGGGTGTCCATGACCTCCTGAATCCGCCGCAGGGAGACGTTCCCGCGGGAAATCTGCATGACCGCCATGCCGACGATCAAGATGGCAAAAAGCATGGTCAAGACATAGTTGACATAAGGACTGATGACCGCCACGTCTGATGGGTGCTGCAGGATGCTGGTCCCGATCAGGTAGACCACCAGGCTGATGACCAGGTAGGAAATCAGTTGGGCGCCGGGCATGATAGTGGAGAACCAGTAGCCCACCTTGATGTTGACTTCATTCAATTCGTCAGAGTCCTGGTTGAACTTGGCGATTTCCTGCGGACCCTGGTTGAAGGACTTGACTACCCGGACCCCCTGCAAAAATTCCCCCGCCCGGCCAGAGAGCTTGTCCATGTACATCTGGAACTGGTCAAACATGGCGGTCATCTGGCGGATGGCAACCGTGCCAAGCGCCAGCATCAAGGCCAAGAGAAAGAAAATTGCCCACCAGTAGCGGGGAATCGTGACCACCGCCAGGACGATTGAGCCGACCAGGATCAAGGGCATGCGGATCAGCTGCATGAAGATGGTCATAATCATGTTCATGATCTGCTGCATATCGTTGATCAGGCGGACGCTGAGCGACTCAGATGAAAATTGCTGCACGTTGGCCAAAGAGAAGGTCTGGATCTTGGCATAGGTGTCTTCGCGCAGGTCGCTGACGACGCCCTGGGTGATCCGGGAGGCAAAGTAGACGTTCAAGACCCCGGTAAGAATCGAGAGCAGACCCAGGCCGATCAAGAGTGCGGTGTCCCGGATGACTGCCTGCTGCTGGTCGGCCATCAGCTCGTTTTGCACCTGCTGGAGCAAGCGGGGCTGGTATAAAGTAGCGAAGGCTGAAAAGACGATCATGACCAAGGCGGCAAAGACGTCTTTCTTATATCGCTTGAAGTAGGGCAATAGCAGTTTCATTGTTTCTGTTTTTCCTCCTTTAAGTTGGCTATTTCTGCGGATAGCAGGTCGGTCCACTCATTTAGGATCTGGCAAGCCAGCTCGGCCCGGTCTGGTCCAAGCTTGTCGATGACGCGCATTTCGAGGGCCAGCAGCGGCGCTTCTTTTTTCTGGGCATAAGCCTTGCCTTCCTTGGTCAAAGCACAGTATTTCACGCGCTTGTCCTGGTCATCGGGGATGACTTCCAGATAGCCTTGCTTACGTAAAATATGGATTCCCTTGCTGATGGACTGCTTGGGGATGCCGCTGCGGTAGACCAGCTCTTTTTGCGAAAGGCGGGGATGGGTGACAAGCTCATAGAGAATGATGCTCTCGTACTGGGTGATTCCCATGAGCTTGTCATATTGCTCATACGCGTAAGTCGCCCGGACGCTGGCCAGGGTTACTAATTCTGAAATGCTTTCGTGGTTCTTGCTAATCATAAAAAGTCTCCTCGTGGACAATAATTAAGATTTTAGTCCGTGTGTGGACTAATGTCAAGAAGGAAGGATTGGCTGAACTAGTCAACTTGTTACAAAGCGTTTACAAACCGCCGGCCTCCCTGTATGCGCTAACAAAGAGCGCTATGATCAGTTCTAAATATATTATCTAAGCTAATTAAAATTGATTATTGAAAGGAAGAAAAATGAAAAATAGTCAGACTTACTTCCCTTGTGTAAGTGTCTCACAAGCAGCCATTGAAGATATCACAGGACAGGATAAGAGCGCCCTGCTTAGCATTCTGCAGCAGTCAACTGGCCTTGGAAAAATGTATGGTACTGTTCGGGCGATCGTCAACCGGGCGGTAAACGACCAGCAGGTAACCTTTTACTTGACCTCCTTGCGCAAGGACAGGGATGCAGACGACGATTGACAAGGGATCAGTTGTGCGGATAATTAACAGTTTCTCAGGTGATATTCTTGAAGAAGAGGCTGAGAAGATCTACCGGATGCTGAAGATGACAGAGGTGACTTTTGTCAAATACAAGGAGTTAAAAGTGTTGCCGTACCCGCTGAAGCTTTTGAAGGAAGCTGCACGGATGGATCTGAACAAATAGATATTGATATCGGTGCACTGAACAATATGACTGGGGCATTTTTGCCTGATGCATAATGAAAGGGAGCTGTCCTGGTGGACAGCTCCCTCATCTTTACTTGATTTTAAATGTAGTCTTTCTTGTTCCTGTGTATAGATTCTTGCCTTTGATAGTAATTGTTGCTTTTCCTTTTTTCTTATTATTTTTGTATGAAATTGTATAGTCGACATTCTTCTTTAATGTCTTTTTTCCTAATTTGACCGTTACATTCGGCTTGATCGCTTTCTTAGTATATTTATAAGTCTTTTTAGGAAGGGTGACCTTTGCTTTCTTCAAAGATGTCTTCTTGACAATCTTGAAGGTCTTTTTGATCTTCCCTGTATATTGTCCGATCCCAGTAATCGTTAATGTGGCTTTCCCAAGCTTGCTATTATTTTGGTAGGAGACCTTATAATCCTTATTTTTGACTAAGGTTTTCCCGTTTAGTTTAAGGGTGATTGTTGGTTTGATGGCCTTTCCAGTAAAGCCATAAGCCGCTAAGAGCTTCGAAACTGTTGCCTTTCGAAGAGAAGTACGCGCTGAAGCATGAGTTGTACTTGATGCTTTGCCTATGATCTTATAATTGATAGACTTATCCCCGTCATAATTACCATCGCCCCTAATGGTCAAGGTTGCAGTTCCAGGCTCAAGATCATTGTCGTAGAAGATATAGTAGTCTCGTTTTCTGTCGAGAAGCTTCGTCCCATCATGAACGATCGGTTCTGGATCCACGGAATACCCTGCAAAGGTATAACTTGACTTTGGTAGAGAAATAGAAAGATCATTTACAGATTTTGGTTCGATATTGAAATCTTTTGTCACAGTGCCCTCAAAACTGTTCATCCCCGTCAGAGTGATGCTAGCTTTCCCGGCATCAATATTGTGACTATAGCTGATGCGATAATCTTTGCCTTCTTCCAAGGTCTGCCCTTCATAAGTTAACGTGCATCGAGGCTTAATTTCTGAACCAGTATAAGTGTACTTGTCGTTTAAACCTGAAATTGTGACCTTATCCATAGGAACAGAAATTCTGGTAACTTTATGATCGCTCAAATTGGTTTGTGAGATTGCATAGAAGCCGATCTCGCTTCCATCGTAAGTGTACCAGATGATCTTTCCATTTGCTGCCAGTGGGGCACAATCTGAAAGTCTTCCTTTCATTGTATAATCTTGAGAAGTACTGTTTCCAGCGTCATCAAATGTTTGGTAATGAATGACGTGTTGATCATTTTCGATATTCTCATAAATGAGCATGAAGGAATTATCGTTCAATTTAACGAGGAATGGGTTGCCTAAATTCTTTGAACTCTCATTCGTCGTAAAATTGGTGATCATTTTGGTACTTACACTTTGGTCACTCTGATCGACGGTTGACAAGAAGACATTCTTACCTTCCGCATTAGATGTCTGGCTAATTGTCGTCCCGGCCACTAAATAATGACTTTTGCCAACTTCAAAGCCACCGACCTCTACGCCGGTATAGTTGTCTCCAAATCCACCTTTAATGGTGAAGATGGTTGTTGTATTAGGATCTTTATAAGTAAAGGAACTGCTTGTGACATTGTCAAACTGCGTCATCACGACCTCGCGTGGGAACGCATCGCCAAGATTGACTTCAATAAGTTTGCCATTGGCAATCTTTACATACTGATCAAAGGAATGCGAGACATAACCTTCAAAGCTCGGTTCTGTTGAACTATGCGTAACAGTCATTTTGTCCGTATCGACTAGAATATTCACATTGGACTGATGGTTATATCCATCACTTGTCTTATACATCGTATGGCAAGTGTGAATTGCTAATGTACTGCCGGATTTGTCCATACGGCAGTTGCCAGCATCAAAAGGAATGTAAGTGTTGGCGCCTTTTACGCTAGCCGCACCTTCCTCTTTCCATGCTGTATCATATTTGGTGATACGATAGACCTCACTATCATCTGACTCTTTCTCATTTTCCTGCCCAGTAACGACATAGTAGTTACTGCCGTCTGAGTAAAAGCCGCCAAAGAGAGGTAAACCCTTTTTTACGTGGACAGTTTTTAAATAATTAAAATTGCTATCATAATATTCTACGACTAAATAATCGTATATATTTGAGGCCTGTACACGCATGTAACCATTTGATACCTTTTCTAAATAAGAGGTCGTAGGGGACGCCCAGAATCCTGGATACGTATCCCCGTTACTTGAATACGTATGGGTACCATAATTATTTTCGGCTAAATATCTATCATCTCCTTTAAACGTATCCCTGCTTGTTTGCGCCTTTGCGTAAGTAGGAATCATGGTACTCATGCTTAAGACCATGAAAAAAGATATAAAAAAACTTAAAAACTTTCTAGAATGCATAAAAAAGCCTCCTCAAAAATCTTACCCTTATAATAACTAGAATAAGGTTGATAAGCAATGGAAAATGTTTATAATATAAATATTTGTAAAGAACTAAGTGTCTTAGCATAACTACCAAATTTAGCCAGACCGATTGGCTGTAGGCGGGGCATAAACATCCTTTGACTGTTAAGTTCAGAAACAGCCGAAAATTTATCGCCATCATTATGCCAAGATATACATATTAATAAGGCGTTATGTATATTTTTCTGAACAACAAATTTCCAGTCAGGTGCGCATCTTTTTCAATTGAATAGATCAGTAATTCTCCTTCATTCCGTCCAAAATGGACTAGACTGAAGAAGCTTCGGCGCTATGATGAAGTTAGAAATGCCGATAGCGGATGCAGAGAAGCGGGCGATATTGCAACCAGAGGAGGCAGCGAGATGAAGCAGAAAAATCCCCGCGACCCCAAGAAAATGACCAGCTACTTCTGGTATGAAGCGCCAATTCTTGTGATCGTTACAATTTCAGGCCTAATCTACAACATCGGCATGGTCGCTGGCCCATACTTTCAAGGGCAGCTGCAACTTTTGATGATCGCCCACAGCATTGTCTGTGACCCGCAGATCTTGCTCTTAGACGAAATGACTGCATCCCTGGACCGGGAAATTGAGGCCAAAGTCCTCAAGGCAATCGATGCCGCCAGCGGCGGGCGGACCGTTCTGTCCATCTCCCACCGCCGCGGGGCCCACGATGGCCGGATCATCAAACTGTAACGGGAATATGCTACAATTAGGCAGAAGAAACAGGTAAAGTATAGACACGGAGGTGAGGGAATGGCTGATTTTGCCAAGCTGACAGAGCTGAAGAATAAAATAGCCAGCCTTCCTCCACTGCCCAAATATGAGCAGGAGCTGCTGGACGCGGATGTAAAAATTGATCACGTTTGGTCATCAAACGCAATAGAAGGTTCAACTCTTACCCGGCATGAGACTGAAGCGATTCTTAAAAAGGGACTGACCATCCACGGGAAAAGCGTTGCTGAAGTATTGGATACGCTTGACTTGAGTGAAGCCTATGACTACATGATGGATTTGGCCAGCCAGGCCCAGACCTTAACCCAGCTGGATATTCGAAATCTGAACAGGCTATCAATGGCGAAAAGCCGGCCAGAAGACGCTGGCGTCTACCGAAGCGTACCGGTCCGGCCGGCTGGAGCGGAAGTCAATCCGTATGCTGACCCTTGGGATATTGCTGTCAAGATGGCAGAATTGGTTGACTGGGCAAATGAGGTGCAGGGCAAGTTGCATCCCGTGGACTACGCTGCCCAGCTGCACTGGCGGTTTGTCATCATTCACCCCTTCATTGATGGAAATGGACGGACGGCAAGATTGCTGATGAACCTGGCATTGACTGAGCACGGTTATCCAGTTGTCAACATTCAGCCAAATAAGGAGAGCCGGCTGCACTACATGGAAGTTTTGGAAGCATGTGACAGAGACGGGTCGGCTGACAAATTGACTGATCTCATTGCTGATTACACTGAAGAAGCCTTGCGAAAGAAGTTGAAAATTTTGGAGCTTAGCGATAAAAATCATACTGACTCCGGCTACATCATCAGCGAAAGGGAACTGGAAGAGTGGCGGAAAAAGCGAAAGCAGGCCAAGCTGTCTGACCAATAACAAAAATACCCCCCTGGCAAGTGCCAGGGGGGTTATTTCATCTTAAACTTCTGCAATAGCTTCACTAATTGGCGTCTCGCCGCCAGTCATATTGATTACCTTGCCGTAGGTGTTTTCCTTGTCAAGAATTTGGGCCAAAACCGTGGCAACGTCGGGAATCGGGTTGGCGGCAAACTTTTCAGGCTTGAAGTTGACCTTGCCAGTCCCAGCCTTTTCTTCCAAAGTAGCCGGGGCCAGGATCGTGTAGTCCAGCTTGCTGTTATTGATCAGCCACTCGTCAGCAAAGTACTTGGCGATATAGTAGTCAGTCAAGCTGGCAAATTCTGCCTTGCCCTGCCACTTGTCCGGGTCGGCCGCGAAAATTGAGCTCAGCTGGATGTAGCGCTTAACGCCGGCCAATTCAGCCGCTTGGATCAACTTTACCGCCCCAAAGGCATCTGTTTGGAGCAAGTCCTTGCCTCTAGAACCTGCCAAAAAGTAAACCGCGTCCATCCCAGCTAAGAGCTTAGCTAATTCAGAAACGCTGGCGTGCAGGTCAAGGCTAACGGGAGTGACGCCCGGCAATTTGACGATCGCGTCCTTGTGCCGGGAACCGGCGTAGACTTGCTGACCTTGGTCAACTAATTCTTGAATAACCGCGGCTGCCACCCGGCCGCTTCCTCCGGCGATAAATATCTTCATTTTTTCTCTCCTTCTTTTTACTTGTTACCCGTATGATAACATGCAGAAGAAAAATCTCCTAACAATTAGTTAAGAGCCACTTGTTTGCTTTTGCCCGAAAGATTTCTTGATCTGCTTTAAAAAGCGTTCAGCGATCGGAGAGAAGGTTTGATACTTCTTCCAAACCAAGTATAAGTTGGTCTCCAGCTTTGGCGTCAAAGGGCGGAAGACCATCCCGCTTTCTGGGGACGTATCGACCAGCTTGTCAAAAGAAAGCAGATAGCCTAAATGTTCTTTAGCAAAAACTGAAGCGTTGTAGACCAGGCCAAAAGAGCCTTCCAGGCGGAGGTCATCCATCCTGTCTTTAGCCCAACGGGGGATGTCATTTTTCCAGGACTGGTCAGAACAGAAAAGGGGCAGGCCAGCCAGGTCGTCTACAGTGATGGCTTCTTTTTGCGCCAATGGAACATCAGCCGGCATGACTACTCCCCAGCTATCGGTTTCCGGGAAAATCAGTGATTCATACTTGCTGGTGTCAGGCATTTCCGCCAAAACGACAAAGTCTAAGAGCCCCTTGTCCAGCTTCTCGGCGACTTGTGAGGTGTCCCCGCTGGTGATGTGGTAGCGCAGGTCTGGGTAGAGCTTTTTGAAAGAATTGATCTCCCGGGCCAGGTAACTGATCTGGTAGGATTCAGCTAAGCCAAAGTAGATGTCGCCGCCGGTAATGTCATCCAAGGCTAAAAATTCCTGTTCAATTTTGTCAGCCATGGTCACCAGGTCCTCAGCCCGGTTTCTGAGAAGAAAGCCTTCATCGGTCAGCTTGATGCTGAAGGACTGTCTGGTAAACAGTTTCTGCCCCAGTTCTTCTTCCAGGGACTTGATCGCCTTGGACAGGGTGGGCTGGGTGACATGCAGGCTTTCCGCCGCCCGAGTCATGTTTTCGTCTCGGGCAACGGCCAAGAAGTAGCGTAAGGTGCGAATTTCCATTTTTGCCTCCTTATTCACAAAAGGAATATCATGAGATAGATTATAACCATTAGCGCATAAAGGAGCAAGCTTTTATACTAATCAATAAGTAAGGCAGAGGAGGTGCGGAATGGACTTGCCGACTATCAAGCAAAGCCTGGCTGACGCGGGCTGCGGGCAAAAATTGTCCACGGAAATTCTTAGGATGTATGAGAGCGGGCAATATGAAGACGCCCTCCGGAAGATAAAGCTGGCAAGGTGCCAAGCCATGTGTGAATTGCACGAGTGCAGCCGCAAGGTCGACTTGCTGGATTATTTAATCAGAAGAGCGGAAAAAGAGAAGATTAGCCAATAATGGAGGCAAAAAATGATGCAAACTGAAGAATTAAAGTTAACGCAAGAATGGGACAAGGTCTTTCCGAAGAGTGACAAGGTTGACCACAAGAAGGTAACTTTTGCCAACCACTTCGGCATCACCCTGGCCGCTGACATGTACACGCCAAAGAATGCCGAGGGCAAACTGCCGGCAATCGCTGTTTCCGGGCCATTCGGGGCAGTCAAGGAACAGTCAAGCGGTCTGTACGCGCAAGAGATGGCAGAAAGAGGTTTTCTGACGATTGCTTTTGACCCATCCTTCACTGGTGAATCCGGAGGCAATGTAAGAGATGTGAATAGCCCGGACATCAACGTCGAAGACTTCCAAGCAGCGGTCGACTTTTTGTCAGTTCAAGATAATGTAGACCCAGAAAGAATCGGGATCATCGGCATCTGTGGCTGGGGCGGGATGGCCCTGCAGACAGCCGCGATCGACACCAGAATCAAGGCAACCGTAACTTCTACTATGTATGACATGTCCAGAGTGACGGGCAATGGCTACTTTGACGCGGACGACAATGAAGAAGCCCGCTACAAGATGCGAGTTGCCTTGAATAAGCAGAGAACGGCTGACTTTAAGGCTGGCAGCTATGCCAAGGCCGGCGGGGTAGTTGACCCGCTGCCAGAAGACGCACCGAAATTTGTCAAGGATTACTACGCTTACTATAAGACTCCGCGCGGCTATCACAAGCGCAGCCTTAACTCGAACAGCGGCTGGAACGTAACGGCTGCTACATCCTTGCTGAACATGCGCCTGTTCACTTATACCAATGAAATCAGAAACGCGGTCTTGATGATCCACGGTGACCAGGCCCACTCCTGCTATATGTCAAAGGATGCCTACGCCGACATGATTAAGGATAACAAGTACACCGACAACAAGGAACTGCTTTTGATCCCGGGGGCAAGCCACACTGACCTTTACGACCAAAAGAACATCATTCCTTTTGCCAAGATGGAAGCCTTCTTTGACAAGTACTTGAAGTAAGCCTTGCATGACGGAAGAATAAAATGAAAGCCCCAAAAATAATTGTTTCTGCTTTAGCCACGATCAGCCTGCTTGTTTTTTCTGCTTGCAGCCAGCAAGAAGAACCAGCTGCCAGTCAAAAGGCAACTAATCTGGCAAAGCAGAAGAGCAAGAAGAAAAAGTCACAGCGAAAGAAGTCAGGTAAAATGCAGTTAACAATTGGCAATAATGAGCTGCCGGTCAAGTGGGAAAAAAATAAGTCAGTTGATGCGTTAAAGAGGTTGACGCCACTGACCATCAAAATGTCGATGTATGGCGGCTTTGAGCAAGTAGGCCACTTGAGCAAGAGCATCATTAGTGATGACCGGCAAACTAAAACAATTCCTGGTGATATTGTTTTATATTCAAGCAACCAGATTGTGGTTTTTTACGGCAGCAATTCTTGGGCGTATACAAAGCTGGGGCACATCAATCTGGGCAAAAAGGAACTGAGGAAGCTGCTGAGCCATGGCTCGGTCAAGTTGACATTGAAGTAAAAAAGCAAAGTTGATGGCCAGAAGATAATTTTTTATCAATACTGGCTGCACCATCCAAGACCAGGGCGGAGTCTATATTGGTGACGGGGCTTTGCTTGGCCACCACGCTATGATCGCGACCTTGAACCATGAGCAAGATCCAGCCAAAAGA
Organism: Lactobacillus sp. 23-2; assembly: GCF_044902225.1. Lineage (NCBI taxonomy): Bacteria > Bacillati > Bacillota > Bacilli > Lactobacillales > Lactobacillaceae > Lactobacillus > Lactobacillus sp. 23-2. Next base: position 27,998 of record NZ_JAOQBX010000012.1, read on the forward strand.
GGAGAGCTGCTGCCAGCAGCGGTTCATATTGGCAAAAAAGTCTGGCTCGGCGCGAACGTAACTGTTTTGCCAGGCGTCACGAATGGTGATGAAGCTGTTATCGTGGCTGGTGCGGTAGTAACAAAGGATGTACCGGCCAAAACAATCGCGGCAGGCGTGCCAGCCCGCGTGGTAAAAGAAATAACTGAATAGAGGAGAGCAGCATTCTGGAAATTAGGGATGCTGCTTTTTGGTAATGTGTATTTTTCAAAAAAACATATTGCTTATACTAAAAAGATGTATAATTGCTAATTTCCCAAAAATTACTACTCAAAGTGCTCTATCACTTGATATATCAACCTTTTATAGGATTTCGTTGAGTTTGAGTTACAACTCAAAAAATATTATCTTAAACTTCGAAAAAGGCCGTAATAGTAGGCTTCTTAGACATTGAGGTGTAAAATCCTGGGAAATTAGCAATAATGGATTTGATCAACAGAGGTTGACCTTGCTGTGTAGTAATTGAAGGGGATGAGAAAAATTGTTTACACAGAAGCAAAAGACGATTGCCTATCGGGTTTTGATGGCAATTTACCTAGTTGCTTTGGGGCCAAACTATACTTTTGGCTACGCGACGCAAGACAATCCTACTAACCGCTTTTTCTTGATTGCTAATTTGCTGTCGATTGTCGCGCTGATTCTGGCAGCTGTTTGGATTGACCGGCCTAAGTTTTTCAAGGCAGTGTCTGTTATGATGGTGATTGTGGCTATCTTGGCAGTAGTTCAGCTTGCCTTTCCAGGGCAGTCAGCTTATGCAAGGTACAGCAACGCGTGGGCAATCATTAATATCATCTGGGCTGTGTTAACCGTACTTTACGAAAAGCAGCAGCTTCAGATGAAAAAGCACGCTTAGTTTAATCTAAGAGCCAAAAAGGCATGACTCCGTTAATTCGGAATCATGCCTTATTTTTTAACGATTTTTTCTGACGATGCTCTGTTCAACAGAGATAAAGTGATTCTTGCCATCAACCGTGTGATCGATTAGGGTGAAGTAAGTCGTGTCCTTGCTGTTTTCTGGTACCGCAAGTCGGGCATTGTAGCCAGTAGCAATAAAGTTGTCCGCGATATCGTAGATGTTCTTCAGCAGCAATTCTTGCTGCTCATCATCGATCCCTGAGAAGGATTCGTCCATCAAGATGATCTTTGGAGCAAGCGGATTGGTCATCTTCTTTTCATCCAGTTCCAAGACGATCAAAAGCGGCTCCAGGATTGCCCGGCTTCTTTGTCCTTCCGAAAAGGCGTTGAGCTTCCGGTCAGTCATCTTTTCCGGGGCGTCACCAGCATGGCGGCGGAAGCTGATATTGAATCTATACCATTTCTTGTAGTCAAATTCCTCATAGAAGTGGTCAACCAGTTCATCCCTGGTCATTTCATCGTTATTGTCCTTGATATAAGTCCAGAAGCGGTCCATCAACAGAGTTACGGCGTTCTGGCTTTCCGGACTGTCGATTGACGTATTGCCAAAAGCAGCCAGGTAGTCCTTCTTGTAGTCAGCAATCTCACTGAAGCTGGTATAGAAGGAGATATGGTTGGTCTGTTCTTTTTCCTTTAATGACCGGCTGATCTGCTTGGTCAAGCTGGTGGCTTCGGCGGTCGCCTGGCGGATCTTCTGCAAAATCGTTGAGTTGTTGAGGTAGCGGGCCAGTCGCTGGACCTCATCGTCGGCCGATGCCCTGAAGGATTCGAGCTGCTGGCGGATGTCCTCATACAGCTTGTCAAGTTCCAGTTCCTTGTCCCCAAAGTAGTAGTGAACGACCGCGAGATCATGCATAAGGTTCTGAACTTGGACCAGCAGGTCGTCATTGAGCTCAAGCTCAGCAAATTCCAAGCGCTTGCTGTTGTCGACCCGGTACTCCGTCTTGCCGTTGATGCCGTTGACGGCAATCATGGCCAGGTTGGCCTTGCTTTGGTTGCTGGCCTTGATCTGCTCATTGTTCCAGTCTCCAGGGGATGCATTCCGGACTTTGTCGGTCAGCCCCAGCTTTTCCAGCAGGCCGGTGACCGCCGCATATTCATGATCCAGCTCTTCATACGCGGTCTGCTTTATCGGCAGCTGCGTCTGGCAATCGGCCAGCTGCTGGTTTTCGTGCTCCAAATCGTAGCCGCTTCTGCTGATCTTGTTTTTGACCTCTTCAATCAACCGGTCCAGTTCTTCCTTTCTGGCCAGCTGCTTTTGGGTCTCTGGATCATTTTGAATTTCTGCCAGCTGCTGCTCCAGCGTCTGAATCCGGGTCTGCATTTCGGTCAAGCGGTCCTGCTTGTTCTGAACCTGTGCTTCCTTGTCAGCCAATTCGCTCTTGGCTTGCTCCAAGCGCTTTTCAAGTCTGGCCACCCGCTCGTTTTGTCTGGCCAGGGCTTTTTCCTGTCTGGCCAGTTCGCTTTGCTTGCCTTTGAAGTCTTTCCATTGAGAGGCATAGTCGTAAAAAGCATTGAGCTCACTAGGCAGGTCAGGGCAAAGGCTTGAACGGACCTGGTCGCTTTGCCGCTTGAAGTCAGCCAGTTGCAGCTGCAGCTGCTCTTGCTGCTTGTGCAGCTTGCCTTGATCAGCCAGGGCGTTTTGGTAGGCGATTTGGGCTTCGGTGACTCGGTCGCTCTTTGGGAAGGAGGCCGGATCAGCCTGGTCAAACAGCTCCTGGTAGCTGGCCAGCTGGTCCTGCAGAGCCTGCAGGCGCGCTTCCGCCTGGCTTAGCTGCTCCGTCAGCAGGGCAATCTGTCTTTCCCGCTCTTTTTGCCGGTTGCTTTCACCGATGTGGGTGATGGCCGTGCTTTTTTCGCTGTGGACCTTGACGCTGGCGTAGCTGACGTGGCCGTCCTTGACCGCGATCGTCTTCAAGAAGGCATTGACCCGGTCATCTTGGCTGACTAGGTAGTCAGCCAGGCTTGCTTGTCCTGGGGCGGCTTTGCCGTCAGCTCCCCCGGCGGCTTCCAAGCCGGTCTTGATCCCGCTTCCGTCAAACAGGGCATAGAGCAGGTTGCTGTACTTTAAGTCGCTTTCCAGCTGCAGCTGCAGGTCAGCCGGTACGCCTTCTTTAAAGTCAACCAATTCAAAGAGCTGCTGGCCGGCCTTAAAGTCAGCCGTCGTTTCCGGCTTTGGCTGCTGCTTAAGCTTAGCCAGATCAGTCCGCAGCTGGCTAAGCTGAGCCCGCTCTTCGGCAATGCCATGCCGGCTTTCCACGATCGCTTCCTGGTATTGGGCCCGGGCACTTTCCAGCAGCTGTCGTCTGTCCTCATAGGCGTCTAGGTCAAAGTCTAGAGTCTGGTCAAAGCTGATCTCTCTTTCCCGCAGCCATTTGGCAGTGTCCTGGTCAAGGGCACTCAAGGCTGCCGCGATCCGGTCGGTTAAGTCAGCTTCATCAAAACTGTTGATTTGTTGATTGACCAGATTCAGCTGGCTGAGCAGATTCTCATTCTGCTTGGCCAAGTCCGCCAGCTGCTTCAATAGCCGCAGTTGCTCTTTCAGCAGCTGGTCTGGGTTTGGATAAGCGCGGGCCAGGTCGGCTTGGGCCGGGTAATGCGTCAGTTCAGCCTTAATGGCCTCAAGGCTTTTGGCAATTCCCGCCAGTTCAGTCCGCTCGTTTTCCAGCTCTGCTTGGTTGTCTGCCAGCCGTTTTTGGACGTTTTGATAGTCTTGCTTGGCAGCTGCCAAATCTCTTTTCCGGCTTCCGGCCTCATCCTTGCTTTGCTTAATCTGCCGGGCCAGCTGGTCTAGATTCTTGGCGTCAATCACGGTCTGCAGGGCGTCGCGCTCGCCTTCTTCTGCCTTTAAGTCCTGCTTGAATTCAGCCTGCTGCTTGCTGAAGCGGGCAATGCTTTCCCTGGTTTCCTCCAAGCGGCTTTGCAAGCCAGCAAATTCCCGCTGCCGGCGGTTAAGCTCAGTCTTGGCTTTGGCGTAAAAAGTCTGGATCTGGGCCAAGATCGGCTTGTTGGTCAGGTTTTCCCATTCCTCGGTCTTGGCCAAGGCCGAGTTGAGCTGGTCCAGCTCTGCCTTTTTCTTTTCTTCTTCAACCATGGCCAGGGCATTGTCGATAAAGTTCTCTACCGTTGCCCGGTCCGCATAGTGGTTGAGGTTTGGCAAGGCCGTCTTCAAGGCGCTGTCCAGTTCCGCGGTGCTGCCAGTCTGCTTTAGCGGCGGCTTTTCAAAAGCGGCCAGGTGCTCAAAGTATTCCTGCAGCTCGCTGGGCGACTGGAAGCCAAAGAAGAGGCGGTTGATGGCGCTTTGGTAGTCGGCCTGGGTGTCATAGCGCTGCTCAACCAAGGGCTTGACGGCCCCGCGGAATTCCTGCCAGCTGGTGGAGTAGGGAACCTCATCCCCCTTGACGCCTTGCTTGAGGACATAGTAATAGTGATTGGTATTTGAGCCTTCGGCTGACTTGCTGTAGGCCAAAAGCAGGGTCTGCAGCAAGTCGCCGGCCTTGAATTCCACCCAGGCAAAGCCCGCTTCACCGGCCTTAATGTAGTAGTCCAGGCTGCGCTTGCTGTCGACGACCCGCATGCTGCCCAAGAAGATGGTTGGAAACAGGGAAAGCATGGTCGCGGTCTTCCCGGATCCATTCTCCCCGTTAAAGACGATCGCTTGGGTATTGGCGTCAAACACCTGGTCGCGGTAGTTAAAGTAGTTGTAAAAGCCAAAGCGGTTCAGCTTATAATTCGTCATCATTATCCTCCTCTTCTTTGACGATGATCCCAGTCAGGGAAGTAGCAAACCAGGTGTCCTGTTCCTTGGAAAGCAAGCCGTAGTAGGTCAATTCGCCCAGCAATTCAGTCAGCTTCATCTTCAAGCCCGCGGCCTTCTGAGCCCCGGTCATGGTCTGGTAGCTGGCGGTCTTTTTGGCTAAAGCCATGAGCTCAGTCAGCTGGAAGCTGCTTTGCCCGCTGTCGTTGATCAGCTGGAGCAATTCAACGGCCATGGCGTCCAGCTTGCTTTGAACCGTATTAGGGAAGTCCAGCTGGGAGTAGTTGAGCAAAAGGAAATAGTCATCGACGTTGACCAGGCGCAATCCTTGCCTGGTTTCTGGATTGTAAAAGGGCTCAAAGGAATTCTGCAGGTAGTTGTACTCGCTCTTGCCCATGCTTTCCTTTCTAAAGAAGCCGTTTAAGAGCAGCTCCTGGCGGGCAACGTCGTTGCCGTTCTGGATCCCCTTGGCCAGGTCGATTGGATCCTGGGGCTTGGGCCGCTTGGTCAAGACGTACAAGGAGTCCTTGTCGTCCTGGTCGCGCAGGGCAAGGATGCCGTCTTGCTCCAGCTTGGCGATGACCGGCTTCAGGTACTTGGGCAATTCCGCCGAGCTGGCCGTGAACGAGTTTTCCTGGTCATTGATATAGGCCACGATATCCTGGTAGAGGATAGTCATGCCCACCTGCAGGCTGGACAGTCTCGCCAGCGTCTCATAATAGATCCGGTACAAGAGGGGATCGGCCTGCACGCGCTTGTCGGCTTCAATGCCAACGGGGCGGGTCTTGGAATAAGCCCGCAGATGCAGGTCCTGGTCTAAGACCAGGTTGAACTTGTCTTTCAGATACTTGCTGATCTGCAGGCGGTTTTGCCTGATATAAGCAGTCGTCTTGCCAGCCAAAAGCTGCGGCATGATCTGGCTCCAGTCTAATTCTGCCATCTGTCTTTTACCTCCAGTCTGCACTTGCATAAGATCAGGGTTTGGGCGGGAGAGCTGATGACCATGTCGTCTGCCTGGAACTGCTTCACCAGCAGGTAGTCGCCGGTCGCGGCGCTGGCACTGACCAGGTCCCCGGCTTCTGAGAAGCGGTAGTCAAAATGACTTTGCCCCAGCAGCTTTTGCAAAAAGGCAAACTCTTCGTCAGTCAAATTAGTTAACGGCTTATTGATCAGATTTTGTCCAAGTTGGGCCTGCTTGGCTTGCTCAGCCGCGTGCCTCTTTTGCTCAGCCGCCAGTTCGGCTTTTTCGTCATCAGATAGTTCCATGGACCGGGCCAGCTTGCTTTTCGCCTGCTTGCGTGCTTTGGCCGTAAAGCTGTAGTGGATTTTTTCATCATCCAGCCGGTAGCTGGCATGTTTGGACATGTACCAGTGGTGAAAATGGGGCGTGCCTTCATATTGGTCAAACAAAAGGGCCATTTCTTGGGCACTCATGCCTGCCTGAAACATCTGGGCCTGTGCCAAAAAGCGCTCCGCCCGCTCCTTGCTGACCTGGATTTCTCGGTTTTGGGAGATGAGGTCGATCAAGGCGAAGAACATGTCGCTCAAGCGGTCCAGAAGGCTGGAATACAGGCCGCTGCCCGCCCGCTCGCTTTGGGCAATGTCCGCAATATTGCCGGCCATGATCTCCGCCAGCTCGTCCGGGCTCTTGGTGGCGTTGAAGGCCTGGAGCTCAAGGGCCAGGGGCTGGTAGAAGAGCTTGGGGCCAATTTTGTTCTGGCTGTCTTCCAGGGCATATATAGCCTCCAGCACTTCGGGGATCTTGCTTTCGACCTTATCGAGGACCTCCTTGACCACGTCCCGCAGCTTAAAGAGCTCCTGGTTCAAGTCGCCAGTAGTGTTGGCATCGGTCTCTAGACGAAAGACCTGCATGTTCAGGTCATGGATGTTGGTCGCAAAGCTGTCGATCCGGTTCTTCAAGCGGTTGTAGATCCCGTTGTCATAGCCAAAGGAGCGGTCGTAGAGGGAAATGCCGTCTTCAAAGAGCTTGCCCTTAAGGGCAAGATTGTCCGGATCCGTGAGCAGCTGCTCCAGACTGGTCTTCAATTGCCGCAAGTTCTCGATCAGCTGGTCGGTTTCGGTCATGGACAGGGATTCTCTGATCTGCTTTTGCAGGTTGGCGATCTTGTCAAAGGCCTGGAAGAGCTCCATGCTCTCGCTGGTCAGGGCATAGGCCGTGGTCTGCATGGCTTCCTTCATGGACCGGGCCTTGGCTTGGTTGGTCAGGGGGATGGATTTTAGGTTTTTGCTGGCAGACAGTTTCTTGAGCAGCTTGGTGACGTCATCGTAGTCAGCCTGCAGCTGCTCGCTCAGCTGCAAGGGCGTGTATTCGCCCATGGGATGGCTGTTCAAGAAGACGACGATGTCCCGAGCCAGGCCTGGCGCGGCAACCGCCTTGATAAAGCCGTCCGCCTGGGACATAAAGCTTTCGTCATTATAAAAAATCATGGATTGCCTCCTCAAAAATTACGCGCTGCTTGTGCTGGATTTCTGCCAGCAATTGCTGCAGACCGGGATTGGTGACTTCTTTGATTTGTTTGTCTTTTGCCGGGGGAACGCTGGCTTGGTAATGCTTCTTGTAGGTTGCCAGGTCCATGTTGAGCAGGTGAAGGTCTGGAAACTCCAAGAGCAGGTTGTCCGCGATCTTGATCCCGCTTTGGTCCAAGTCGCCGGAATAATAAAGCTGGCAGTGATTGGTCAAAAGGCGTTTGATCAGCCTTTTCGTGGCCAGGTTGACCTGCCCGCCCGTGCAGACGAAGGCGCGGTCTGGGAACTTGCTGGCCAAAGCGGTGGTCACGCCGGAATTTTCATGCAGGTAGACCTTGATCTGCTTTGGCAGGGGGATGCGGTCAATATCGGGCAGGGCAATGATGTCGTAGGTCAATGGCGTATCCAGCAAGTTGGCCGTCATGGCGAAATTGTAGAGCTGGTCAGGGTAGACATTGAAATCAGCCAAGGTTGCGTCTTCGCCCAGCTGCTGCTGGATGATTTTGTCAAGGCAGCCGCGGCCCTTGCTTCCCCGGTCAAAAGCGTGGGGATTGCCTAGCACCTGCAGGGCAAAGGTTGGCAGCAGGACGCCTTCAGCCGGTCTGTCCCAAGCTTTGGCCATTTCCTGGTAAAAGGGGAGGTCGCTCAGCAGCTGCTTGTCTGAATAATTCTGGGTTAGAAAGGCGGCGTATTCTGGTTGGACTTCCTGTTTGAACTGGGCCAGCTTAGCCTGGTTAGCCAGGCCCTTTTGCTTGCGGCGGTCTTTCTTGGAGAGCAGGGGACCATATTTGTCCTCCAGCTCCTGGTAGACTTCGTCCGGACTTTTGCCGTATTGCTTGAAAATTTGGTAGCAGGGGATGCTGTAGCGGCCATCTTCTTCCAGCTTGCCTTTGCTGTAGAGACCCAGATCCAGCAGGTCAGTCTTTTGCAAGTGCACGCGCCAGTTTTTCAGCTGCCGGTTTTCGCCTTTTTCCAGATATATGTCCTTTGTCAGGGCCAGCCAATCGATCATAAGTATTCCTTCCCTATTAGTTTGCAAGCGACGATTAGCGCTTGGTCTTCAGTACTCCATCATACCAGATTCAGCAGGCGAAACGGCTGAAATGCCGCAGGTAAGTGCTTTTTCACGATTTTGCCAAAAATGCTATAGTTTTCTATGAAAGCGCTATAGGGATGTGAAAAGGAGCAAATTTAGATGGAAAAGATACTGTATCCCATGCGGCATGGCCAGACCTTATTCAACCTTGAACACAAGATCCAGGGTTGGTGCGATTCACCTTTGACTGAATTAGGGATTGCCCAGGCCAAGATCGCTGGCCGCTACTTTACAGATAACAAGATTAAGCTGGACCACTGCTATCCAAGCACGAGCGAGCGGGCATGCGACACCTTGGAACTGGTGACCGGCTGCCGGCTGCCTTATGCCCGGCTCAAAGGAATCAAGGAATGGAACTTTGGCCGCTTTGAGGGCATGGACGACTTTTTGAACCCGCCGCTGCCTTACCGGGACTTTTTCGTCAAATATGGCGGGGAAGACTAGGAAGCAGTCAGCAAAAGAATGGCCCAGACCTTGAGCCAAGTTATGGAGCAGGAAGACCACTATTCAGTCTTAGCGGTATCACACGGCGGTGCCATGGTTTGCTTCCTCCGCTACTACCAGCAGCCTTTGCCGCATGAAATGAAGAATTGTACGATTCTTAAGCTAAAGTATGAGGACGGACAGTTCACCCTGCTGGACTGTTTTGAACCAGATTTCAGCGCACTAGAAAAGTAAGCGCAAGCCCGTCATGACTTAACCTTTCGGCAATAAGAGTATTGTGGGAAAAAGTCGCTTTTTGATATAATATAGGCAAGAATAAATGACATAAATATCAGATTTAACTGAAAAAATAACGAAAGAAGGAGGAAGCCCATGAAGTACGAATTAAGTGGCGGGAACACCTGCCCATTGGCAACCGTCACCCTTGACAAGGGCGAAAGCATCAAAGTCGAAAACGGCGCGATGGTCTACATGAAGGACGTGTCCATTGCCGGGAAGATGAACTCAAGCAAGAAGGGGCTGGGCGGCCTGCTCGGTGCGATTGGCCGGAGCTTGACCAGTGGTGAAAGCATGTTTATCACTCAGGCAACCGGTGATGCCGATGGCGGACAAATTGGGGTTGCGCCAGCGATTCCGGGCAAGATTGAGAAGCTGTCCGTTGGCAAGCAGCAGTATTGCTTGAACACCGGTGCCTTCTTAGCAAGTGACGACAGCGTCAGCTACAAGATGAAAAGTCAAAGTTTTAGTAAGGCAGCCTTTGGGGGAACCGGTGGTTTCTACGTAATGCAAACTGAAGGTGAAGGCGATATGTTGGTCAACGCCTTTGGTGACCTGGTTGAACTGACGGTGACCAGCGACAAGCCGATCTCAATCGACAACGAGCACGTCGTTGCTTGGGATGCAGGGCTTGACTACGACATTAAAGTTGCATCCGGAATGTTCGGCTTCACTTCCGGTGAAGGCCTGGTCAACCACTTTACCGGGAACGGCAAGGTTTTGATCCAAACCCGGAACCTGCACTCACTGGCAGAAGCATTGCAACCTTTTATCGTTGAGAAGGATAGCAACAGTTAACAAATACTGATTGTCATAGACCGTGAAGCGGCTCTAAAAAACTTGTTCAATATCACGCCATTTGGTATGATGCTTGAACAAGTTTTTTTGCTTCTCTGTAAAATGGTCTGACTTAGATGAGTGCTTTCGGGAATCCATTTTGAAAAAACGTGCCAGTTGAAGACTTTTGGGGAACTCGAATTTCGCAAAACAGCTTCAGTTGGGTACTTTTCAAAACAAAAGACCGTCACGATTGTGGCGGTCTTGTTGCTATTTCTACTCATTATTAGCAAACTTTCCAGCTTCAACATCACTGATAAACCTATATAAGGAAGAAAAGAATGCCTGAGGATTATCGATGTGGTGGCAGTGGCCGCCATCTGGAGTAACAACCATCCGGGAGTTTTTCAAAGTCTTGTGCATCCGGCGGACAGCATCGAGCGGCATGGTGTCAAATTCACCGACGGTCAAAAGGGTAGGCAGGGTAATCTGCGCCAAACGGTCACGGAAATCCCACTCCGTCAGCTTGCCCACCATCATGAATTCATTATTGCCTTGGAAGTAATTGTAAACTTGAGTATTGGTCGTGCTGACCACGTGCCGGGTTCCATTTTCCGGGTGGCGGATCAAGTAAACAGAGTAAAGCTTGGCGACCAGTTCTTGGTACATCGCATCATCAAAATTTTCTGCGGCTTCGCATTCGCGCATGTATTCCACTTGGGCCGGACTGAACATTTCGTCTCGTTCCCGGTTGATGTTGACCGTGTATTCATCTAAATTGTCAATCATCGATTCAATAATGACGGCCTTGAGATGCTGGCCATACTTGACTGCATATTCTTGGGCCAATAATCCGCCCCAAGAGTGGCCCAGCAGATAAAAGTTTTCCAAACCGAGCTTCTGGCGGACTTCCTCAAGTTCGTCGACAAAGTAGTCAATGCTCAGATACTTGCGGTTTTCTTCTTTAGAAAAATCTGGCTGATCTGACCAGTATGAACCCAATTGGTCATAAGAGTAGACCTCAACTCCTTTGCCGGCTAAGCCAGCCTTGAAATTGTCAAAGTCTTCATGGTTGTCACCAGGCCCGCCGTGCACGCAGAGCAGCTTGACCGGTCCTTCATTGACCTTACGGGTAAAAAGGTGATAGCCATTGTCTAAAGTAACGATTCTCGTTTGATCCATGATTTTTTCTCCTTCAGTCATAAATTCACTTGTTACTTGAAGTATGCTCTCGTGTAGTCAACCATGCCAACCTTGTGCCAAAGTACCCCCTTTAAATTGGCGTTTACCAGGTGGTCTTCAACCATGGTGTAAAGAGGAAGAACAGGGTAATCTTGGTTCATTTGCTTTTGAGCCTTTAACAGGTGGCTGAAGTAGACTGATCTGGTCGCGGCATTTCTTCTGGCTTGGCTGAGCTCATTGTTGTAGGCAGCACTGGTGTATTTACCGTAATTGTGGCTGTTAGTCTTTTCCAAGGTCTGCAGTTCGCTGTATGGGTCAGCGTAGTCGTTGAGCCACAGGGAAAGGTAAAGGTCATATTTGCCATTGGCAACCAAATTGTAGGCGGACTTGGATGGCAGATTCTTGACAGTCACTTTAAGTCCTGGCAGCTTGCTTTCCAGCTGTGACTGCAGGAATTCACTGACATTCTTGTCGGTAGTTGTATCACTTGCCACCAGGGTCAGTTCAACTTTTGACTTGCCCAGCTGTTTTAAGCCAACCTGCCAGAGCTTTTTAGCCTTGGCAACATTGTAAGTTTCTTTTGGCTGTGCTGCTGCTGCGAAGTCCTTGCCACTGGCTGGATCCTTTGCGGCGTTTGGTGCTGAGAAGGTGTAGGATGGCTTTGAACCATCTGCTAAAACCTTTTTAGACAGCTGAGTACGATTAACAGCCAAGTAGAGGGCTTGACGGAGTTGCTTGTTGGCCAATACGGCGCCCTTAGCCATATTCAGATTTACGAAGTTATTACCTGACCGGTAGAGGTGGTAGAGGTTCTTATTATTTTGCAGACCTTGTGCCGTCGTGCCTGAAACTACCGCATCATCTAAGCTTCCTTGTTGGAAGAGCTGGTGGGCAGTGTTTGAATCCTTGACGACTTGGTAATTTAGCTTTTGCAGCTTGACCGCGCTTTTAGCGTAGTAGTATGGATTCTTGACAGCAGTCCACTTTTCGCTGGTGTTAGTCCACTTGGTGACCTTGAAGGCCCCGTCAAAAGCGGTATACTTGGCAGCCGTACCATATTTGGCACCATATTTTTTAACAAGGCGGGTGTTTTGCGGGTAAAACGCTGGCATAACCATCTTGTCGATGAAGGTCGGTTCTGGATTTTCAAGCTGCACAACCAGTTTATACTTGCCAACGGCTTTGACGCCTAAGCTGCTGACCGCCTTTTTGCCTTGAGAGATCTGGTCAGCATTCTTGATGTTGCTGAAGATGTAGTTGTAACCAGACATTGCTTTGGGAGAAACGCCTTTTCGCCAGGCTGTCACAAAGTCTTGCGCGGTCACAGTATCACCGCTTGACCATTTGGCATTGTGCCTCAGATTGAAAGTATAGGTCTTGCCGTCACTGGACTTATGATAGCTAGTGGCAACCGCGGGAACTGGCTGGTCATTTTTATCTGACCGGTAAAGGCCAGCCATAGTTTGCACCAAAGTGTCCCACTGGGGGATTGAGGCAGTCACTGAGGTATCGAGGGAGCTGACTACGTCAGTCTCCATCAAGTTCAAACTGGTCTTGCCACTGGATGCTTGGGAATTGTTGTTGCCGCAGGCAGCCAACGTGCAAGCTGACATGCCAAGTAATGCAACTGTTGCCATTTTTCTAACTTTCATTTGCGTTCCTCTTTTCATCTTGCATGGAAAAGAAAAGCGCCCCACTGGATCAAATTGATCCAATAGGGCGCTATTAGCGCGGTACCACCTATTTTCGCCGTTAGGCCTTCACGCACAGATAATGCGCTGCCGCTTTAAGGGGCGAACCCCGAAACCACTAATCTCGCAGTTTCCGCTCAAAGGTGATTTTCGCACTTGGTCTGACCGCTTCTTCACACCAACCAGAAGCTCTCTGCAGGTCTCGCCAAAACTACTTTTCCTTTTCAAAGCAATGTTGTTTTGATTTCATGTTTTTTATCTTAATCCTAAATCTGAGAAAGTCAACGGTAAATGGCAAAAAAGTTAAGCCAAAGTTATAAATGCCAGAAAGAATTTTAACGCTGTGTTAAACTAAAACTATTAATTACGTGGAGGAAAAACAATTATGAACTATCAAGACATCAACGCTGAAACGATCGACCGCTGGGTCAAAGAAGGCTGGGAATGGGGCAAGGCAATTGACCACGACACCTTCCAAGCTGCTATAGAGGGAAAGTGGGAGATCAAGTTGACCCCGGTTAAGTATGTCCCGCACAGCTGGTTTGGTGACTTACACGGCAAAAAGGTTCTTGGCCTAGCCAGCGGGGGCGGCCAGCAGATGCCGATCTTGACTGCCTTGGGAGCAAAATGTACAGTCCTGGACTATTCTGACCAGCAGCTGGAAAGTGAGCGCCTGGTTGCAGAACGTGAAGGCTACGATATCGATATTGTCAAAGCCGACATGACCCAGCCTTTGCCTTTTGCTGACGAAAGCTTTGACATGATTATTCAACCAGTTGCCAACTGCTACGTTGAAAAAGTTAAGCCGATCTGGAAAGAATGCTACCGGGTTTTGAAAAAGGGTGGGGTACTCCTGGTTGGCCTGGACAACGGGATCAACTACCTGTTTGACAGCGAGGATGAAAAGTATGTCGTCAACTCTTTGCCTTTTAATCCGCTGAAAAATCCTGACCAGATGCAGCAGCTGGAAAAAGATGATTCTGGCGTTCAGTTCTCTCATACCTTGGATGAACAGATCGGCGGCCAGCTGGAAGCTGGCTTTACTTTAACCAATCTCTATGAAGATACCAACGGCGAAGGCCACCTGCACGAATTGAATATCCCGACTTTTATCGCGACCAGAAGCGTGAAATAGCAAAAGCCACCAAGTTTGAGCTTGGTGGCTTTTAATGTATCCAAATTGATTTGCTTTTTTCTTATTCTTCGCCATGTTCAAACTGTGATTGGTAAAGGTCGGCGTAAAAGCCCTTCTTTGCCATCAAGCTGTCATGGTTGCCAACTTCAACGATATCCCCGTCCTTCAAGACGATGATGCTGTCTGCATCCCTGATCGTTGACAAGCGGTGGGCGATAACAAAAGCCGTCCGCCCCTGCATCAGCCGGTCCATCCCTTGCTGAATCAAGAGCTCAGTCCGGGTGTCGACTGATGAGGTTGCTTCGTCCAGAATCAAGATCTTCGGATCCTTGACAAAAGCCCGGGCAATCGTCAAAAGCTGCTTTTGCCCGGCGGAGATATTGCTGGACTCTTCGTTAATCATACTGTCATAGCCCTCTGGCATCTGCTCAATAAAGTGGTCAGCATGGGCATCAATTGCCGCCTGCCGCAATTCTTCATCGCTGGCATTGAGATTGCCATAGCGGAGGTTCTCCTTAATCGTACCGTTGAAGAGCCAGGTATCCTGCAGGACCATCCCAAACATTGACCGTAGATCTGACCGCTTCATCTTGCTGATATCTTGGCCGCCAATCGTAATCTTTCCGCTGTTTAACTCGTAAAAACGCATCAATAGCTTGACCAGGGTTGTCTTGCCGGCCCCGGTAGGTCCGACGATAGCAATCTTTTGCCCGGCAGAAACATCCAGGCTGAAGTCCTTAATAATGATCTTGTCTGGATTGTAGCCAAAGCGGACATGGTCAAAAGTCACATCGCTAGGCAGCTTGGCTACTTCTTCGGTAGAAATTTCCACCTCTTCTTCCGGCATCTCTTCTGCTTCCAGGAAGTCAAAGACCCGTTCACTAGCCGCGGCCGTTGACTGCAGCATGTTCATGATCTGCGCCATCTGGGTAATTGGCTGGGTAAAGCTCTTTACATACTGGATAAAGGCTTGAATATCACCAATCGTGACCACGCTGTTGACCGCCAGGAAACCGCCGGCGATACAGATGCCAACATAGCCGATATTGCCGACCAAGTTGGAAATTGGCATCATCAAAGAGCCAAAGAACTGGGACTTCCAGCCGGAAGTGTAAAGTTCGTCATTGTACTTCTTAAAAGTTGCCACTGACGCGGCTTCACCGTTAAAGGCCTGAACGATCTGGTGGGCACCGTACATTTCTTCGATGTGACCATCCGCGTCACCTAAAGCCTTTTGCTGGCCGATATAGTACTTTTGCGACCGGCTCATGACCATTCCCAAGATGCCGAAAGTCACTGGCAAAATCGCTAAAGCAATTAGGGTTAATTGCCAGGAAATCGTAAACATCATAATCACGACGCCGGCTACGGTCACGGTTGAAGTAATGATTTGGGCCATGGACTGGTTCAATGACTGGGCAATCGTATCCACGTCGTTGGTAATCCGAGACAAGATGTCACCGCTGGCATGCTTGTCAAAAAAGCTGAGCGGCAGGCGGTCGATTTTTTCCGAAATGTCTTTTCTAAGAGAGTAAGCAACCTTCTGGGAAATACCTGAAGTAATCCAGCTTTGCACGTAGTTGAAAAGCATGGACAGGAGGTAAAGGCCCAGCAGTAGCAGGAGGATCTTATTGATGTAGGTAAAATCAATTCCACCGGTATTTTGGATCTTGGCGCTGATCCCGGCGATCAGCTTGTCAGTTGCCTTGGATAAAATTTTCGGCCCGATAATCGAGAAGACGGTCGAAGCAATCGCGAAAATGATTACAGCGAGCAAGGACCAGTAATAGGGTTTTAAGTAGCGGAAGAGTCTGGCAAAAGTTCCGGAAAAGTCCTTTGCCTTCTCAGTTCCTCTTGCTTTGCCATGGTTATGCATCGGCTAATTCCTCCTTTGAAAGCTGTGAGTAGGCAATTTCCCGGTAGACCTGGCAATTCTTAAGCAGGTCCTGGTGCTTGCCCTTGCCGACAATCTTGCCTTCATCCAAAACGATGATCTGGTCGGCATCCATGATTGACGCGATCCGCTGGCCAACCAAGAGGATGGTCTTCTTTTCCTTAGCGGCCATCTTGGTCAGCTCCCGGCGGACCTTGGCGTCAGTCTTAAAGTCCAAAGCACTGAAAGAATCGTCAAAGACCAAAATCTCTGGATCCTTGGCCAAAGCGCGGGCAATTGCTAAACGCTGTCTTTGCCCGCCGGAAACATTGCTGCCGCCTTGAGCGATCGGGGCGTCCAATTTGCCTGGCAGACGGTCAACGAATTCTTCTGATTGTGAGACCCGCAAGGCTTTTTCTAGGTGGGAGTCATCTTTTGCCCCATATAAGACATTAGATTTAACCGTCCCGGTCAAAAGCTGGCCCTTTTGCGGCACCAATCCGATCCGCTCGCGCAGGTCGCTAAGGTCATAGTCCTTAACATCTATTCCGTCAACCATGACTTTACCGCTAGTTGCATCATAGAAGCGGGGGATCAAGTTGATCAAGCTGGACTTGCCCGACCCGGTTGAACCAATGAAGGCGGTCGTCTTGCCAGCTGGGGCAGTGAAGCTGATATGCTCTAAAGCCGCTTCCTGGCTGCCTGGGTAAGTGAAGGTCACATCGTCAAAAACAACACCCGTATTTTCCTTGCCTGACTTACTTGCAGCTGGAGATTCAATCTCAGCTTCGGTTTCCAGGACTTCCGCCACCCGGCCAGCTGAAATGCTGGCCCGGGGGATGAAGATAGCAATCATAGCCACCATCAAGAAGGCCATAATAATCATCATCGCGTACTGCACGAAGGCCATCATTGACCCGATTTGCAGCTTACCCAGGTCGATTTGCTTGGCGCCGGCATAAACGATCACCAGAGCAATCGTGTTCATGATGAACATCATAATCGGCATCAAGGTTGACATGACCCGGTTGGTAAATAGGTTGACCTTGGTCAAGTTGCGGTTTGCTTCGTCAAAGCGGTCTTCACTGACTTTTTCATTGCCAAAGGCCCGGATGACCAGCATCCCCGTCAAGTTTTCCCGCATGGACAGGTTCAATTTGTCGATCAGCTTCTGGACGATCTTGAACTTTGGCATGGCCAGGCCCATGGTAATCATGAGGATGACAAAAATCAGCAGAATTACCAGGCCGATAATCCAAGTCATTGATGGAGAAGAGTCCAGGGCATGCAGGAGGGCCCCGATGCCCAAAATTGGCGCGTAGGCCACCATCCGGATCATCAAGACAATGACCTGCTGGATCTGGGTGATGTCATTGGTTGACCGGGTGATCAAGGATGCGGTTGAGAAGCGGTCCATTTCCGTGTTGGAGAAGGATTCGACTTTTTCAAAAAGCTTCAGCCGCAAGTCCCGGGCCACACCAGCCCCGACTCTGGAAGCTAAAAGGCCAGCCAAAATGGTAATGACTGAGCCAATCAAGGCAATGCCCAGCATCTTCAGGCCCGCTGTTTGAATATAGCTGGTCTGCACCTTACTGGTTGAAGCACCCAGGCGTTTGTATTCAAGCTTGACCGCCCGGCCGCCGGCCATGTTCATGGTGCTGGTCCCCATCTTCTTCATCTGCTTGTCGATAGAATCGTAGATCTTCTGCTTTTGTTTGGCGCTCATCTGCTTGAAGAAGTAGGCCAGGTCCTTTTTCTGATAAGCAGTCTCCATTTCGCCAATCTGCTTTTTGGCCTGGTCCAGCTGCGTCTTCATTTTTACGGCCTGGGGAGTGGCCGGGGCAACTTTGGCCAGTTGCTGATAAGTTTTTTCACCCTTGGCGTATTTGTCTTTAGCAGTCTTGATTCCCTTAGAGATATTCTTGAGGAACTTCTTGCTGGTATCTGAGTTCTTATTGCCGGTGAGGGTGTAGTAGAGGATCATCCCCCGGAGCATGGCCGTGTTCAGCTTATCCCGGTCAACGTTTTTCTTTAAGACATAGAGATTCTTGCCTTTAGGAAAAGTCTTCTTTAAGTCACTGGAGACATCAGCTACTTTGACATAGCGGTAGCTGGCCTTGATCGTCTGCTGGTGACTCTTAGTTGAGTAAGTCATGATCTGCCGGTAGGTCTGAGGCGACAGGACATCAGCAACGCTGTCTTTAAAGCCGCCCGCCTGGATCCCGTTAGTTACAATATCACTCATGTAGTCCGGCAGGGCCAGTTCAGTTTGGGCCTCACCAAAGATAAAAGCAATTGCCAACAGAATCGGCAGCAGGTAGGGCAGGATATATTTTCTAAGCTTGATCATCCGCTTCCTCCTTGATCATTGCCTCCAGATTCTGGCAAACCTGTTCATGAATCCGGATAATCTCCTGGAAATCTTTGTCGGTCAGGCCTTGGAACATCTGCTTATTGCACTTCTTCATCTTAGCTATGACTTCATCCAGCTCCTGGTTGGCCTTGGCGGTCAATTCCAGCCGGTACTTGCGCCGGTCATTTGGATCTGTCACCCTGACCAGGTAGCCGTCCCGCTCCAAACGTTTGATCCGGCCGGACAGGCTGGCCTGGGTAATGTGAAAGAGGTCGGCCAGGTCGGTCTGGTTGTAGTTGGTTTTCTTGATCGCGAACAGCAAGCCTCCGGATTCCCGGGTTAAATGAATATCCTTGAACTCCTGCTGGTACAACTTATGCATGAGCATGTTCAAATAGGCTCTTTTTTGGATGATTTCTCCCAAACGGGGGTCCTCAAAATATGTGGGCTCCATTCTCCACCTCGCTTAAAATATTACTTAGCTTCCTAATAATTAACATACTAAGCATTTTACTTAGCTTGCTAAGTAATTGCAAGGGCATTTTTCAATTTATACAAAAAACGCCAGCAAATGCTGACGTTTAAAACTATTGAGTATTGAGGAATTTAGTTTCTACAGCTTGGTGATGTCGACCAAGGAGATCTTGTTGTCGTGCTTGGCTTCCAGGGCGTGGATCAAGGGAAGTGTAGATCGGCACGCCGGCTTCTACGGCAAAGCGGCGGATCAGGAAGCCGTCCTTCAAGTTGTTGTTTCTGGTTGGGATGTCGATGACCAGGTCGACCGTTTCTGTCAAGATCAAGTCAAAGATGGTGTTCTCCTTGTCATTGATCCGGTTGACCAGGCGGGCAGGGATGCCATGACTCTGCAAGAAGTCGGCTAACATTTCTTTGGTCGGCTCAGTCCTGATTTTCTGCGTTGGGGTCAACCTGCTCTACCAGGCAGACAAGGCCATGCGGAAGTCCAAGGAGGAATTCTACAAGAAAGCCGAGAACGACCGCCGGGCCCGGTAATCTTCTTTCTTTACTACATTTATGACTGTAGATAAAAAGCCGGTATTAACCGGCTTTTTCCATTGCTTCTAAAGCTTGCATTTCCTTAATAACCAAGATGGTTGAGCCCAAGACGCAGATGATTCTGGCACCTAGTTCCGCGCTCCAGAAGGCATTAGTCTGAAGAGGCGTTAAAAGCAGCCAGGTCGCGGCCAGCTTAAGGGCCAATTCACCCAAGTTGCAGTAGAGGTATTCCTTCATCAAAACCATGCTTCTTAGCAGTTCAAGAACTTGAAGATGGAGAAGAGCTGGATGCCGACAAAAGCATAGAGGTAAACTCAGAAGAAGGAGTAAGCTGCCTGGTTTTGGCTTGGATCAAAGAACATGCCTGCCAAAAGCTGGCAGAAGATGACCGACAGGGCTGAGCTGACCAGCCAGTAAATAAGGGAGACATTGCTGCAGTAGCGGTAAACTGCTTTAACAGCTGAGTACTTTTTTGCCGCTAATGACTGAGCCGTCATCAGAGTTAACGTCTGGTCAAAGCCAACTAGGACGATCCGGGCTAGGTTCATGACTTTGACGATGGCGACATAGCCTAAGATGGCTTCCTGGCCAAAGGGGTTGACCCAGGCTTGCACTAGGGTAGCGCCAAAGGTAATCGCAAATTGCTGAAAAATAGTTGGCTGGGCAATGAAGCAAAAGGTATTTTACAGCCGGCGGTTGTCAAAGATAATGGCTACCGCTACTACCGGCTGGAACAGGTGGACCAAGTTGCGACAATCCGCCTGCTAGAGAAACTGGGCAGCAGCCTGCAGGAGGTTGGGGACTTTTTCGCCTTAAAGGATTTGAATGAACGGCAGAAGTATTTGGCTAAGCAACAGAAAGAAGTTGAGAAAAAATTGCTGAACTAGTTAAGATCAAGTCCAGCTTGGAATTTTTTGACCAGCGGATCAGTGACTTGAGACAGACCGGTTTGAACAAAGTGACAATTGAAACATGCCCAGAAGAATACCTGGAAGTCAGTCCATTCAAGAACGGCGTATCTCTGAACCCAATCAGCTTCGGGCCTAGATACGGGGTGATCGTTGATGATTTTGAAAGAGCAGAAATCAGCCGCTTTTTTAAGCTGGATTTGTAAGCAAATAAGCAGCATCCCTGCATGTTTTTTGCGTGGGGGGATGCTGCTTTTGAATTTGCGGATGTTTTCAATCGCAAAAGGAGCGTAAAAGCGATTGAAAGAATAATCTATCACGTTTGCAATCTCTTTAGCTCAAAAAAGCGCTCCAAAACGAGCGCAAATGTGATTGAAAAGATAATCTATCGTTTTTTTCGCTCCGATTGCTATAATTAGGGGGAGGTGAGAAGCATGCGTGAGACCAAGGAACTATTATCCCGTTTGATACTTGAAGGCAAGAATCAGACTTTTGATAGCCTGCAAGCCCAGGACCAAAATTTAACTTTCTCTAGCTTGG